>CAZCWE010000180.1:0-8245 GCA_964502285.1 uncultured Spirulina sp.
GAGAGGATATCTCAATGGCTGAAACCCTTATTTTCTCGTTGCAGCATTGAGAAGATTGCCAAGTCGTGTCATTCTGTCAAGTCTCAAGTTCAAAACCGCATTCAGCAAAATCGGTGATGTCGGTGAGGCTGGCCATGTAACCCAAGAGGCGCGGGCATCGGTCTACAAGGCGGTTGAAGCGTTTGCGCGAGAGGGAGAGGAGGCTACAGTCGGTTTGAGCGATCGCATTAAACTTAACCACAGCCTCTTCCCACAGACCGATCGCGCCGAACCCTTCCCCCTGGGTCAAAATGCAGGCGTGTTCTTTGATCAACACATCACCGTCGTAGATCAGGTAGAACTTTTGGAGGCGATCGCCCGGTGTGCAGATCACCTCGCCTGCGTGGAAATCCTGTTGATTAAACCCCACATTAACCGTTTCGAGTTCGTCTAGGGTCAAGCGACTCAACCACGATCGCATTTTAAAAAATAGGAGTTGGCTGAGAAACCAATCTTGCTCCGGAATCAGGGTCTGTTGGCCGCTGTGGAGGGACTCCGCGAGGCGTTGGACGAGGGGATTGGCATCACTACAAAGGGCCAAGGGAACCGGTTCACTGCGATGGGAGAGCAGGAGCACCCCCCCCAGACGGAGCCAGGGATCATCTGCGTCGAGTAGTTCTTGCACGAGGATGGAGCGTTTAGTGAGCAGGTTGGCTTTGGGGTTGGGGGTGATGGGATCATCGGTTTCGAGGAGATGGATGATCGGCACGATGAAGCGGCGCAGGGGGCTAGCGGCGAGGGTTTCGATCGCATTGGCGCGACGACGGCGATCGCGGGTGTGCAGCGACTGCTCCAGTTGCGACAGCAGATGGTTGCGATCCACAGCCCGGAGAACGGCAAAGACGCGGTTGATAATGCGCTGCTGGGCATCGAGGAGGATTTCCCGCACGATGCTCCATACAGGGGCATCGTCGGGCAGTTGGGCGAGCCACTGTTCAATTTGGACGGCGCGTTGATAATCGGGGCGCAGAAATTGATAGAGGGTATCGGTGGCTTGGCGCGTGTTGATCCGACCGATGGCAGCGATCGCCGTTTCGACGACCTCAAACCGCCGCGAAGCCAGATACACCTTACTCACCCGCAGACTTTTATTGCCGTAGTTCCCCAAGGCTTGGGCCGCCCAGAGCCGCACCGATAGGTAAGGACTTTCGAGCCCCACTGCCACATCCAAGAGCAGGCGCGGATTTTGCAACACCCCCACGAGTTGGAGCGCGATCGCCCGCACCAGGGGATCAAAGGTTTTGAGTTCCCGCTCCACTAGCTGCACCAGGGCCGTTTCTCCCGGTCGCGCCAACAATGCCAGGGTTTCGAGACCCGCCCGCACCACCTCCACCGACCCATCTTGCAACAGATGCTGCACCACCGGAATCAGCCGATGATCCCGTGCGCCCCGAATCGCCCGAATCAGTTGCAGCCGTTCTTCAGCGGTAAACGGCAGTCGCCAGATTTGGGTACAACTCGGCTCAATCGTGTCATCAGTGCGGTTCGCGAGTTGAGCCGCGATGCAGGTGAGGCCTTGGGTGGTGGGGTCGTCATAGTGGGTCAGGAGGCGGTGAATTTGGATCGGGGAGAGGAAACTGCGCCGGGTGATCAAGGCTTCGAGACTGAGCGATCGCACCTGGGGCTCCTCGCTGTCAAGCTGGCAATGGAGGTAATGGGTCAGGGTGGGGTGAGGGTTCCGCGCCAAAAACCGGATTAAATTCCGTTGCAAGACGGGATCATCCGTGGTCAGGAGGGGGTCAATGTCCGGGAGACAGGTTTGGGGGTTTTTCAGTTGCGTGGCCAAGCTCAAGCCCAGGATTTGGGATTGACGCTCGTGACTCCGCAGCAAGGTATCCACTTGGCTGCTGTACTGTGTCGAGAGCCGGGCCAACCCGTCGCGCACCTGTTCCCATTGCACCGTCCCCGTTTGCAACATCCGCAGCAGCGATCGCACATAACTCCGCCCCATCCCGTAGCGCACCCCCACAAACACCCCACTCAACCCAATCCCCACAAAGGAAATCTCCGTCAAGCTCAGACCCTGTTGAGCCGCCGCCAACACCAGCCCCGCCGCCCCTAGCCCCACCGCATAGGCCAGCCCATTACTCATCGCCCGCACCTGCCCCACCCACCCATAGGGCACAGCATTGTAATTCAGGGAATGGATCGGCTGATTGAGACTATCATCCAAGGCATCATTGGTGAGATTCGTCCACACCGCCCAGGGGATAGCAAGAGACGCGCCTAAGCCCGTAAAGGCGATCAGAGTGGCGATCGGATAGACCAAGTTCATCATCCCCACTCCGAACCAGCGCAACAGCGGGCGCGTCAGGCAATAGAGCACGATGAAGGGGATGATGTTGTTCACCATCCGGAGCGTGCCGAGAAACTGGGTGAGTTGTTCGCGATCGCTAAAGGTCTGCATATAGACCGCGAAGTAAATATACTCCCCCATGCAGTAGAGCAGGATGAATAAAAACGTGCTGGCCGCCAAAAACAACACGATCGGGTAGGAGGGTAACGTCGCCCAGGTCAACGGCAGCGACGAGGGAACCGCTTCCCCCTCCGACGGGGTTAAGGGAGTCAGCGATCGCTCCACCTGCCACAACTGGCCCCACACCACCACCCCCAACACCGGCAACACCCACAGCAAATTGGGAGCACTGATCCACCGGGCGAGACCCGTCGCCAAGCCCCCACCCAGTAAGCCCCCCAACGCCATCGCCATCCGCAACGCCGACGCATAGCGATTCCAATCCAAACTCGTAAAATAGTCCGTCACCAAACTCGGCAGCATCACCTCCAACATCAAAATCCATTGGATATAAAGACCGATGTACAGCAGGTAATCGGTCACGGGAGGATACCAACCCAACCCCAACCGCAGCAGGATCGTGATCGCGATCGCCACCGCCACAATCCGCCGAAACAAGCGGGGCCGATGCATCTGATCCACAATCTGCGCCAACCCCAGATAGATCGGCACCGACACCACCCCCATCACCACATAGGCCAAGGGCAGCCCCGTCGTTCCCACCGCCGTTAAAAACAACGCACTCCCCACCACCAACCCCATAATGCTCAGGGCCGTCGTCGTCACTGACAACACCAACAATTGCATCAACGTGCGCTGCTGCTCCGTCGCCCACAGAGAGCGATACCAGTCCTGCATCATCATGGTGCTACGCCACATCTGATGGGGTGCTGACCCCATGACCGAGCACCCGATACACCTGTTTTTGCAAAAAGATCCGGACTAAGTCGAAATTCAAGCGACCTTTATCGGCTTCTTCGCCTAAAACACTCACAACCACGTTCAACGGCAGGGGGCGTTTATAGGGGCGATCCGCTGCGGTGAGGGCATCGTAGATATCTGCGATCGTCATCATTTGGGTTTGAATGGGGATTTGATCGCCTTTGAGTCCTTGGGGGTAGCCGCTGCCGTCGAGTTTTTCATGGTGACCGTAGGCGATGATCGGCACGGATTTTAACTGTTTCGTCCAAGGGATTTGTTTGAGGAATTCGTAGGAATAGGTGACGTGGGCCTGAATGGCGTGCCATTCCACTTGGGTGAGATTACCCGTAGGCAGCATTAACTGCTCAATTTCGCGGGGGGTGAGGAGGGGTTGCAGTTCGCCGGTTACGTCGCGGTATTGGTATTCGGCCAGGGCGGTGAGGTCGGCTAAGACATCTTCGGCGAGGGCTTCAAAGCGTTTATTCGAGAGGGCTTCGGGTTCATTGAGTTCCAACAGGAGGGATTGATATTGATGGAGTTTTGCGATCGCCCGTTCAAGTTGGAGATCTAACTCCTTGAGATGGTCACAATGGGCGCAGGCCTGCCCGGCTTGATGGGTGTGGCTGGCATGGTTGACAAGATACGCATACTTCGCTTCGGCGCATTCGAGTTGTAGGGTGCGCTGGGCCACGGCAAAGCGTTGCTGGATCACCGCGAGTTGTTCCGGATAGAGCTTTTTCCGTTTGTTGAGAATCGCTTCCGGCACGCCCACTTTGCCAAAATCATGGAGCAACGACGCATAGCGAATTTCTTGAATTTGGCGGTGATCAAACTGGCAATGACGGAACGGGCCCACCTCCACATCGGTGATCGTGCGGGCGAGAGCCACGGTGAGATCGGCCACCCGTTCGGAATGGCCTGACGTGGTGGGATCACGGGATTCAATCACCTGCACCGAGGCTTTCACAAACCCTTCAAACAGATGCTCAATATTGTTTTGGAGGGTGTTGCGTTCGATGGAAATGGCGGCTTGGGAGGCGAGCGATCGCACAATCCGCTCTTCCCAAACAGAATAGGACTGCGTCACATGGAGGGTATTGTCCGGCGTGAGGGTGATCGTGGCATCAATTTTGCGGTTGATTAATTGCAGCACCCCAATGGTTTCGCCGGTATTGTCTTGCATCGGCAGCACCAAAACCGAACAGGTGCGATAGTCAAAGTCGTGGTCGAAGTTGCGATCGAGGGCGTAGGGTAAGCCGGGCGGAATATTTTGCGCATCGGGAATATTTAAGGTGCGCCCCGTGAGGGCCACGTAGCCCGCCAAGCTATGGGGGGTGATGGGAATGGCAAACTCTTGCAGCGGCACATGGGGAATGGAGTCATTTTGGGCCACTTTGAACAGGAGGCAGGTGCTGTCATCGTCCATCCGCTCGACGAGAAAAACACTCCCGGCATCACTACAGGTAATCTCACGACTTTTCGTGAGAATGAACGCCAGGAGTTCTTCAAGATCCTGCGCCACCGATAGGGCACTGCCAATGGACAATAGTTTTTCTACTAACTCAATGCGATCGCCTGAAATAACTGACAGGTCTGACCCTGAACTGTGCGATACATGAGAAGTCATGACAGTACCGAAGAGTGAATGAAATAAAGAATGCAGCTATATTCTCAAGGATAATATCCTACAAGCTGATAGAGATGGGGCATGATACTAATTGTATCGAGTTCGATCCCGATTGCTGGCGGTGTGACGATCGCACGGCGGGGCAATAGGCGAAGGTTTTGATGCGATCAGGGACAATCGACCATGGATCTAGGGGGTTGAGGAGATGCACCGACAACAATGGCGGCGGGTGTTGATTGGGGAATGGTCTTGGGGGCGTTTGGGGCGATCGCTGCTGCTGATTTATGCGATCGTCGCCCTCTATGTCTTTTTCCGGGCCGATGCGATGATTTTCGTCCCCGGTCCCGCGAGCTATCACGATAACCCCACGATTTTAAAGCTTCCCGTCTCGCCCCAGGAAAACATCAGCGCCGTCTTTTACCCCAACGCCACCGCCACCTATACCCTACTCTATTCCCACGGCAACGCCGAAGATCTCGGCGACATTGACCCCGTACTGCAGCAACTCGTCGCAGCGGGGTTTAATGTCTTGGCCTACGACTATCGCGGCTATGGCACCAGCGACGGCACACCCTCTGAAGCCCATACCTACGCTGACATCACCGCCGCCTACGACTACCTCACCCAAGATCGCGGCATCCAGAGCGATCGCATCATCCTCCACGGCCGGTCCGTGGGCGGCGGCCCCGCGGCCGATCTGGCCACCCGCGTTCCCGTCGCCGGTCTCATTCTCGAAAGCACCTTTACCACCGCCTTTCGCACCGTGCTGCCCATTCCCATTTTTCCCTTTGAAAAATTTGACACGATCGCCAAGCTCGCAGCGATAAATTGTCCTACTTTGGTGATCCATGGCACAGCGGATCAGACCATTCCCCTCGATCATGGCCAACAACTTTGGGACGCAGCCCCCGAACCCAAACAATTCTTTTGGGTACAAGGGGCAGGGCACAATGATTTAGTCTGGGTCGCCGGTTCTGCCTATGGACAAACCCTACAGGATTTCACCGAAAAGCTTGAATAACGTAGTCTAAAATAGGAAAAAATTTCGGTATAGTCGGGTGCTCAATGGGAGAATAGACCCAATGGGATCAATCTGCTCCTCGTGGCAAAAACGAGCTCGTTCAAGGCGGCAACCGAGATGGACTTTAAACCAAGACTCAAGTAGGCGAACCGATCTGATCTCAGTTATTTTCTCCTACTCAGCGGTTTGAACATCGCTCACTTGCTTCGAGGTTTTACGCTCACCCTGAATATCAAACGTGAATACAGACTTGAGATCATCCATTGAGTTAACAGCTTGGGATTGTCTACGATCGCCACTGTGGATTATCAACCCCGAAACAGCACAGATTCGTTGGGCGAATACCGCCTGCTTTGCCCTGCTCGGCATTGAACAGCTCGACACCCTAACGCAACACCTCGCCCCCTGCCATGCGGCCCTCTCCCGTCAGTGGCTCACCTCCCCCGCTCAACCGCCGTGGATCGTGACTCAAACCCTAGACCTACCCGGCAAGGGGCCGGTGGAATTGACCGTCCAAGCGTCACCATTGCCCACGCCCCTGGAGTCGGCTTGGTTGGTGGAAGGGGTTGAGGTGCGCCCCATCCCCCTCGGTATGGTCGCCAATCAAGCCTTAGCCATCCTCGAACATAGTCCCGATGGTCTGAGACTGTACCATTTGAACGGTGAATTTCTCTGGCAAAATGCGATCGCCGCCCAAAGTTGTCCCTATCCTCAGTCGCTGCTCGACCACTACACCGACACGCCGATTCTCCCGGATCTCCTTTTCCATCTCCAAACCAGTGCCCCCTACTCCGCTGAATTTGAACAGATCATCCAGGGAGAATCCCACTGGCTGGCCCTCGATTTGACGATCATTCCCGGTCAAGGCCCAGAGTATCCCCTCGTGCTGATCCGTGAAAAAGACCGCACCGAATATCACCAACAAGCCACAACCCAACAAAGCCTCGCTGCCAAGCTCACCTTTGTGCTCCAAGCCACAACGGACGGGTTTTGGGAATGGGATCTACGTCGTGATCATGTGCTGTGGTCGCCGTTGTTCTATCGCTTACTGGGTCTCGATGAGAAGATGGAGCTTTCCTTTGATGCGGTACAAGCATTGGTGCATCCTGACGATGCCGAACGTCATCAGCGCGTTGTGCAAGCGTATCTACAAACGGGGGGACTGTATCAAATTGAGTTACGGATGCGCCATGCGGAGGGGCATTATGTGTGGATTTTCGCTCAGGGCACTAGCTGGCGGGATGGTGAGCAGATTTTGGGGATGGCAGGGACGGTGCAAGACATTACCGATCGCAAACGCCATGAGGCCCTCTTAAAAGGGCAAAAACAAATCCTCGAAGCGATCGCCACGGATGCCCCCCTCGACAAACTTCTCACAGATTTAATTTTGGTGATTGAAAGTCAAGTCTCTGACCTCCAGGGGTCAATCTTGATCTACGATTCTGCTGACCACACCTTACGGCAAGGTGTTGCACCGAGCATTTCCCCGGTCTATGTCGATGCCGTGAACGGCTTACCCGTAGGAGAAAACCAAGGGTCCTGTGGTACAGCCGCCCATCGTCGTGAGCCGATGATTGTCACCGATATTGCGACCCATCCCGCCTGGACAGACTATTGTGAACTCGCCCTGAGCCATGGCTTGCAGTCGGCGTGGTCGATGCCCATTTTGACGGCCACGGGGGAATTGCTTGGGACGTTTTGCTTCTATGCCGCCATTCCCCGCCATCCCACCGTGGCCGAACGGCAACTGCTGTGGGAGGCGACCCACTTGGCGGGGATTGCTCTCGATCGCCGACGGGCTCAGGTGCGACAACAGCAGGCAGAACGGGCCTTGCGCCAGAGTGAGCAACGCTTCCGGCATTTGTTTGAAGAAGTGCCTTCGATTGCAGTGCAGGGGTACGATCGCGATCGCCGCGTCATTTTTTGGAATCGCGCCAGTGAACAACTCTATGGCTACACCGCCGCCGAAGCCCTAGGGCAACAGATTGAAGACCTCTTAGCCTTGCCCGGTCAACAGGAAGTGTTAGTGGCGTTTATGAACGATAGTTTCCAAAACCCCACCGTTCCCCTCAGTCAAGAGGTGCAACTGCGGAATAAAACCGGCACAGTGCTCACGGTCTATGCCAGTGCGGTGTTAATTCCCAATTTAATGGGAGAGTTGGAACTGTATTGCTTGGATGTGGATTATAGCGATCGCGCCCGGGCCGCCCAAGCCCTCCGCGAAAGCGAAGCCCGGGCCCGCGAAACCTCCCAAATGCTCACCCAATTTAGCCGCAACCTCAAAGAACTCCACCGCCTCAGCACCCATGCCTATAACCGCTTTGCCGAACTCTGTCAGGCT
>CAZCWE010000181.1:0-8218 GCA_964502285.1 uncultured Spirulina sp.
GAAGCCTGACCTTCAAACCTCGCCACCACGCCAAAATCGACTATCGCCGCCTCTACCAGAGGCTAAAAGCCCTCTCCTGCGCGAGAGGATTGGGTGAGGGTTTGTACACCATCAAGGCAGCGATCGCAATTCATTTTTTTAAGGTTTTGGCGGTGGATCAGGTGGGATAATAGCGGCGTTGTTCTTCGCCACTTGTGAATTGTGAGTAAATTAGCCCTGCTGAGTGTCAGCGATAAAACCGGAATTGTCGAACTTGCCCAGGCCCTGGTTCAGGACTTTGGTTTTGATCTGATCAGTAGTGGCGGCACGGCGAAAACCCTCCAAGCCGCAGGGCTGCCCGTGACGAAAGTGAGCGACTACACCGGATCACCGGAAATTTTGGGGGGGCGGGTGAAAACGCTGCATCCCCGGATTCATGGGGGGATCTTGGCGCGGCGGGATCTGCCGGAACATTTAGCGGAACTAGAGGCGAACGAGATTCGCGCCTTGGATTTGGTGGTGGTGAATCTCTACCCCTTTGAAGAGACGATCGCCAAGCCGGATGTCACCGTTGAAGATGCGATCGAAAATATTGATATTGGCGGCCCCACTCTGCTGCGGGCGGCGGCGAAAAATCACGCCCATTTAACCGTGATCTGTCGCCCCGAACGCTACGGGGCCTATCTGGAAGAATTGCGAACGAACGGAGAACCGAGCGCGGCGTTTCGACGCGATCGCGCCCTCGAAGGCTTCCAGATGACCGCCCACTACGATCGCGCCATCTCCGCCTACTTCGCCCAACTCACCGACAGCCCCGCCCCCTTCAGCCTCAACGCCACCCCCCAGCAAACCCTCCGCTACGGCGAAAACCCCCACCAAGCCGCCACCTGGTACAAAACCGACGACAGCGGCTGGAGCAGTGCCACCCAGTTACAAGGCAAAGAATTGAGCTATAACAACCTGGTGGATCTCGAAGCGGCGCGGCGGATCATCATTGAATTTGGCGACAGTGGCGATCCGGCGGCGGCGGTGTTGAAACATACGAACCCCTGCGGCGCGGCTATGGGGGCGACCCTAGTAGAAGCCTACGAACGGGCGTTTAATGCCGATTCCATCTCTGCGTTTGGGGGGATTGTGGCGCTCAATCGTCCCATTGATGCGCCCACGGCAACGGCAATGTCAAAAACATTTCTAGAATGTATCGTCGCGCCGAGTTGCGAACCGGACGCGGAGGCGATTCTCAAGAAAAAATCGAAGCTGCGGGTGTTGCTGCTGCCCGACCTCTTCCACGGGCCGCGGGAAACGGTGAAGGTCATCGCAGGCGGTCTGCTCGTGCAGGCAGCGGACGATGCCACCGATGACCCGGCCCAGTGGCAAGTGGTGACCCAAAAGCAACCCACCGACGCGGAACGGGCGGAAATGCAGTTTGCTTGGAAATTGGCGAAGCATGTTAAATCCAATGCGATCGTGATTACGCGCGATCGCACCACCATCGGTGTGGGGGCGGGGCAAATGAACCGGGTCGGCGCGGCTCAAATTGCCCTGGCTCAAGCAGGCGACGCGGCCCAGGGGGCTTGTCTGGCCAGTGATGGGTTTTTCCCTTTTGATGATTCCGTGCGCACGGCAGCGGCAGCGGGGATTACGAGCATCATTCAACCCGGCGGTTCGATTCGGGATCAAGACTCGATCGCCGCCGCCGATGAGTTAGGAATCGTGATGATTTGTACCGGAATGCGCCATTTCTTGCATTAATAGGGGATGAATCATTTAACTGCTTGCGGAGGGTTATGACCGGGTTAATTATTGCGGGGATTGCGATCGCATCCTATCTCTTGGGGTCGTTCCCCACAGGGTATTTACTGACGAAAGGCTTAACGGGCCTGGATATCCGCGAACAGGGTTCCGGCTCCACCGGGGCCACCAACGTCCTGCGCACCGTCGGGAAATGGGCCGCCGCCACCGTCCTCGTCACCGATGCCCTCAAAGGCGCGATCGCTCTCACCCTCGTTTATAGCCTCGCCTATATTCCCAGCCTTGCCCCCCACATCCCCGCCGCTGGGCAACCCTGGCTTGCTACCCTCGCCGGACTCTTCGCCCTCGTCGGCCACAGCCGCTCCATCTGGCTACAATTCAAAGGCGGCAAATCCGTCGCCACCGGCATCGGCATCCTCTTGGTAATGAGTCCCGTCGTTGCCCTCGGCACGATCGCTGTTTTTGCCCTCACCCTCGCGCTGAGTCGGATCGTCTCTTTGGGGTCGATCTTGAGTGCGATCGCTGTCACACTCCTGATGCTCCTGCTCCATGAACCCCTGGCCTACTGTCTCTTTGGCCTGCTCGCGGGCACTTTCGTCATCGTCCGCCACCGCACCAACCTCCAACGCATCTTCAACAACACAGAACCGAAAATCGGGCAAAAACTCCAACCCCAACCCGAATCCGGCGGCTAATGAAACCGTGAGAACACGGATGAGTCACGCAAATATGGCACAATTCCCGGCCGATAGAGAAACATCGCCCTAGAATAAAGAAGCTGAACGCTGATTCAACATCAACTATGATGATTCGCCATGGCTAAAACGATTCTGATCCTGTTCCCCAATGAATGGTTAGCATATACCCCCACGCTCCTCAACTTAATTGATAAGTTAAAAGCTGACTTCAAAATTCGAGTCATTACCCTCGATGATGGGAAGCACCAAAATCATAATCTCCAAGGCGATGAATTTGAGTTCATTCCCATCCCCGATCGCCTCGCAAAATTTTTAATTCGTTTCGGTCAAGCCATCGGCCAAGGGGCCCGGCTCTACCAGTTTTTTAAAATGTGGCGCGTCTATTGGCGATCGCGAGGCCGCCAAGCCGATGAAGTGATCGCCGTCGATTCTGCGGGTTTAGTCGTCGCCCAAAAACTCTTCCCCAGCAGTCATTTTCTCTCCCTCGAACCCTACCGCGATCGCCTCTTCTCCAGTTGCGACCTGACCCGCGTTAAATCCGCCCTCGCCCACAGTCCCGAACGCTACGATTACCTCTTCGCCGACACCAAAATTCCCGCCTTTATTCTCCCCAACGCTCCCGCCCTCGACAACTATCAGCCCCCGGCATACCATCCCCCCCAAACCATCAACGCGATCTTTTTTGGCAATGCCAACTTCCGCAATGGTGTTTATGAGTGTCTAGACGTGTTTGATGTCTTGGATCATGCCAATTTCACCCTGACGATTAAAGGCATCGTCAGCGAAGAACATCAAGAAAGAATTTCGCAGCAGTATCAACATCTCATTGATGCAGGTCGGCTCATTATTGAACGCCGTTATATCCCCCAAGAGGAAGTGATTGACTATTTATCGCAGTTTAGTATTGGGTTTTGTTTCTATAATTTTGAGCATACCGATGCGGTGACGCAATTTAACTTTATTTCGGTTCCCGCTGGAAAAATGTATAACTACTATGCCGCTGGTGTACCTGTGATTGGGTCGGATATCCTAGGGCTGAAAAGCGTCCGTGATTTCCAAGCCGGAATACTCCTTGAAGAAATCACACCAGAGGCGATCGCCGCTGCCATCCAAACCATCCACGCCGATCACCCTACCTACCGTGACAATGCTATCAAAGCCGCCCGTCACTTTGACTTCAATCAAGCTGTTGAACCTTTAAAGACTTACCTCCTGAGCTAATCAAACCGAATCACGTTTAACCTACTCAATTTTTTAGAAAACAATGTCACGTAAGCTCCAAAAACTGTTTTACATCATAGATAGTAAAAAACATGAACTGCCAGTCTTGGTGCTGATTTTTATCTTTGTTTCAGCCCTCGACACCTTCGGAATTGGTTTAGTGGGGCCCTTTATGGGATTAGTCAACAACCCTGAACTGATTACTGAAAATAAAATCATTGCCAGTCTTTATCAATCCTTAGGGTTTACAAACCCTTCGCAATTTATCATTAGTATTGGAGGGCTGATCATTGCCCTCTTTTTCATCAAAGTATTTTGCAACTTTAAGATGCAAGAGTACATCTTTAAGTTTAGTTTTTCCCAAACCGGGAGTACCATGCGTCGCCTCCTTGAGGCTTACCTCAAAACAGACTACACCTTTCACCTCTCTCGTAATACCTCTGTTTTAATTCAAACGCTCATTCTTGAATCGCAAAACTTCTCCCAAAAAATTCTCGTCCCCATGTTGGTGTCTCTCTCGAACCTCATGGTTTTGGGATTATTACTCTGCCTGCTGACTTGGACAAGCCCGGTGGGAACCCTGGCTATTATTGCAGTGGTCTTAATCACCTATGGTATTACAACCCTCTTTAAAGATCGGATGCGGGCCTTGGCAGAAGATGCAGCCGCGGCCCAAGCCGATATGATTCGGATTGTGAATCATGGCTTAGGCAGTATTAAAGAAACCCATATTATTGGCTGTGCGCCATACTTTGAAGAACAGATTACCCACGAAGCGAAACGCTACGCCATATCCATGGGAACGGTGATGGTGTTCAATAACTTGCCGCGCTTTATTATTGAGGCATTGCTGGTTAGCTTTTTAATTGGGTTTACACTACTGGTGTTGATTCTCACTGGCAATACGGAAAGTTTGACGGCAACTTTGAGCGTCTTTGCGATCGCATCAATCCGAATGCTACCCGCTTCGGCCGCGATCGTCCAAGCCACTTCTTCAATTCGGTTTAATTCCTACATCATTGACAAACTCTATCAAGACCTCATTGAAGCCGAAGATAATCGCGGCTCCTATGCCCTCTCTTCCAATCACGCCTCCACCCCATCCCTGCCCTTTCAAAACACCATTGATTTAAGTCATGTGTGTTACACCTATCCAAACATTAAAGACCCGGCTCTCAATGATATTTCTCTTCAAATTCAAAAGGGCCAATCCATCGGGTTTATTGGTCAATCAGGAGCAGGGAAAACAACCCTTGTAGATGTTATTTTGGGGTTGCTCATTCCTGAATCAGGGGATTTAAAAGTGGATGGTCAGTCTGTGTATGAAAATCTGCGCGGCTGGCAAAATTTAATCGGCTATATCCCCCAATCTATTTTTCTCCTAGATGACACCATTGAGCATAATATTGCTTTTGGTGTTCCGAAGGAAGAAATTAATCCAGAGCGATTAAATGCGGCGATCACAGCAGCCCAACTCACTGATTTAGTCCAACAGTTACCGGGTGGATTGCAGGAACAAGTGGGTGAACGGGGGGTGCGTTTGTCCGGGGGACAACGCCAACGGATTGGGATTGCCCGCGCTTTGTATCATCAGCGAGATATTTTGGTGCTCGATGAAGCCACATCGGCGTTGGATAATGAAACGGAACAGCTTGTCAGTGATTCGATCCAAAACCTCGCGGGCAGCTTAACGATGATTTCGATCGCGCACCGTTTGACGACCTTAAAGCATTGCGATCGCATTTATGTCCTCGAAAAGGGAAAAATCGTTGAAACCGGCACCTACGACGAAGTCGTGCTGAAGCAACCCCAGCCCGAAACAACAGGGGTAGATGTGGAGTGATCGGGGTGCGATCGCGCCTTGCTCGTCTACTCACCCATGCCATCGTTTTGTCCATTCATTCATAGCTCAAATGACCCTGACTGAAGCACTCAAAAAAGACTTACAAGGCTCCTGTGGCGTGACAATCTTAGGATACTTTGGAGGGGATAACCTCGGCGACGATATCATGCTGCGGGCTTTGATTGATGAACTGAAGCAAAGTTGCGGGATGCCCATTCGTGTAGTTGGCTATGCGCCGATTCCCTGGCTTGAGGGTGAGGTTCATGTAGATGTTTGGAAAAATAATTGGACGGATAATTATGCTATTTTACGCGCTAATTTAGAAAAGAGTTCTCATCTGCTTTGGGGCGGCGGAACCTGTTTTACGGATGAGGATTTAGATGGGGGCTATAAACAGGTTTTATTTGCGAAAAAGCTGGGCAAAAAAGTCGCCTACGTGGGTGTAGGGGTTGGCAATCTTAAGAAATTAGAGCGACAAGTTAAAACGTTTATTTTGATTAACCGAGCGGATTATCTTTCCTTGCGAGATGTCGTTTCTTATCAGCGGGCGCGACGTTTTTGTGTGTGGAATTCGAGCAAGTTGGAGCAAGTTGAAGATTTGAGCTACGGATTCCTCCAGCAATGGCATCAAAATCATGCGACTCAAACACCAGAGCACCCATATCTCTTGGTGGCGTGGCGTAATTTAGCGGCCTATGGTGTCACAAATCGTCAGCAATTTTTAGCCAGTGTCGGGGATTATATTGTCAAACGCAGCCAAGCACACCAACTGAACCGCATCATTTTGATTGACACGGATTCCCAAATTGATCCGGAGATGAATGAAGCCTTGTTGGTGCAGTTAAAGCAAATTTCCGACGCTGAGATGCAGGTGGAGTATGATGCAACAATTCACTATGACGAAAAGTTGAAATTAATCGCTAGCTCCAGTGCCATTGTCACGTCACGTCTTCATGTTGCGGTGGCGGCTCACTTTTTTGATAAACCCTGTTACGCCTATAATTACTCACCAAAAATCGGCTACTTTATCGATGAGGTCAAAAACCCTCAATTGACGTTAATTCCCATCGCTCAACTGCCCATGAATTGAGGGGTGTAATTGGATTGAAACCTCAAGCTCATGATCAGTAATATCACCTCTATAGTCTGATCAGCCAAGCACTAGACTGGAGTAGGGTGGGCAGTGCCCACCCTACAAGAATTTCAGCATTTATAGCAATAGTCACAAAATTTAGGACATCTAAATATTGATTTTTGAATAACCGAGGGCTGAGCGGAGTCGTTCGCGTAGCGTCTCCGCAGGAGATAGCCCGGCCGCTTACCCTATCCCTTCGGGAGGCTTCGCCAACGACAGTTCGGCAAGCTCACTGCACCGCAAGCTCAGGGTGCGCTGCTTGAATGTCCTAACAAAACAAACTTGTCTACTGCTATAAGAATCCCCTAATCAATCTGCGTCTTACTATAGTTCATGAACTATGCTTCACCACACCAGGAGACGATTGATCTGTGGAACTTGCTGGCGTTAATGTTCAGTGTGATTATAAGTAGCCTTGTTCGATTAAGAAGGCGCGTAATGCGGTGGGAAAATCGGGGTATTGATCGACAACTTCACCGGCGTTGTTGTAGATATCAAGGCCCCAGTCTGAGGTGCGATCGTAGCGGGCGAGCATGAATTGCCAACCCTCTTCAAATTCACCGAGGAGAATTTTTTGGGCAACATATCCGGCTAAGACTCCGTTGATTTCGGAGTCTCGGTCTTGGATGGATTGATACATTTGCCAGGCAGTGCTGCGCAGTTGTTCGGGATAGTCGCGGGTGACATCTTCGAGGCCATATTCACCGATACGTAGGATTTGGGAGGGGGGAAATGATCCGGCGTAGGAGCTAAAGGCGTACAGAAATGCACCATCAAAGGTGATGAATTCAACGATGCCGTCGTTTTCGAGATCTTCAAATGATCCGCCGTAGCCATCGGCGGGGCCGAGGGTGGTTTCCTCAAAAGTTTCGCCAGTCCACTGATAGACTTGATGGGTGGTGCAGCAATGGGCGCCGCCGCTGTAGTTCGAGACAATCACCTCGGCTGTATTATCATTGTTCAGGTCTTGGAGCCAGATTTCACCAGACATGAACTCGGTGAGTGTGTCTTGGAGATGGGCTTGGCCTTGGTGATAGAGGATGTAATTCAGGTCACTTTCAAAGAGGGTTTCTTGGGCGTTGTAGTTGACTTCGACGCGAATGTTGCCTTGAGTAAGGGTTTTTTGAAAGGAGGGAGTTTGGGAGTCAAATTCGAGGCTGGGTTGAGCGATCGCAGGCGACCCTACTGATACTCCCAATGCTGTGATTAACAGCGAAATAATGGAGGTGAACCGATTCATAACTGAGTTTTGTTAGCGTTTCTTTACCATTTTAGGCAGGATGCAGGGATTGTCAGGCTCAGGAGGACAGTTTCTCAGCCTGACTCTAATGGGGATGATCGAGATGGGACGGGGCGGTTGAGGGTTGGGGCTACAACCCCAAGGCGCGAGTCGTGGCGGGGCCGACGATGCCGTCGGCGGTCATGCCGCGACTGAGTTGGAATTCTTTGACGGCGCGTTCGGTGTCGGGGCCAAAAACGCCATCGGTGCCGACGCGGATACCTGCGTTTCTGAGGGCTTCTTGGAGTTTGCGGACTTCGTTACCGCGCATCAGGGGGTTGGTGAGTTTGAGGATGTTGCTGCTGGGTGGG
>CAZCWE010000182.1:0-8218 GCA_964502285.1 uncultured Spirulina sp.
TCGGTAGCATCACGTTTTCGACGGCGTTGGCGTGGGGCAGGAGGTGGAACTGTTGGAAGACAAAGCCGATTTTCCGGTTGCGCACATCGGCCAAGTCCGCATCGCCAAGGGTCGCCACATTGATGCCGTCGAGTTCATAGATTCCATCAGTGGGGCGATCGAGACAGCCGATCATGTTCATCAGCGTCGATTTACCCGACCCCGACGGCCCCATAATCGCGCAATAGTCATGGACATTGACCACAAATTCCACCCCATCCAGGGCGCGAACTTCGGCGTTGCCGCTGCCGTAGACTTTAGTAATGCCCGCCATCCTCACGGCGACAGGTGTTTTCGTGAGTTGAGGTGAAACGTCGGAGGGATGAATCAGTTTAGACATGAGAAGAACGATCGACAATGGGGATAGTGTTCGCCCGTTGGCTGTGCTTTCCATTATGTCCTACTGTTTGAATCCTGACTGTAGCTGCCCCCAACACAGCGAGGAGGACTGATGTGAGGGTGGCTGAGGATTCACGTTAAACTGAGTCTATAATTTTGTCGGCAATGCCCAGCCCCTGTATTAGCGTCCTCACTCTTGAGGCTGAAGCGTATGACCTCTGTGCTCACTCCAGCGTTAACGCTGGAAGAATTCCTAAATTTACCTGAGCTTGAGCAATCCCCTGCCTGGGAATACATGGCAGGTCATGCCATTCAGAAGCCGATGCCTCAATTCCGTCATTCTGTTTTACAGAAGCGATTGTTAGATGAAATCACTGATCCCCAAGGCAATTACCTGACGTTGCCGGAGCTTCGCTGTACGTTTGGTGGCCGTTCAATTGTTCCTGATGTGGTTGTCGTTGCTTTGGATCGAGTGCAGCTTAATGAGTTGGGCGAGCCGGAGGATCACTTCACCACTCCACCGGACTGGGCGATCGCAATCCTATCGCCTGACCAAAGCACGAATCGAGTGATTGACAATCTTTTGCATTGTCTACAGCACGGGTCGCAATTGGGTTGGTTGGTTGACCCCCATGATTATTCTGTGCTGGTCTTAACGCCACAACAAAAGATCCAGGTCTGTCGCGGAGAACAACATTTGCAAGTTTTACCCAACATGGAATTAAAACTGACAGCGCAGGACGTTTTTAGCGGGTTGAAATTAGGCAAAAAAAAATGATTAGATGGAGTTCAATAGTTACAAGCTTTATAGGCAAAGCAAGCCAAGATCAGCAAATAACTATAGAATCGAGAAGATTTTTCGTTCTGTCAGTATTTCTCACACTTTAGCTCATTGCCTACACTTTTCTTTCTTAGAATAGTTATGATACTTGTAAAAAGCTAAATTTACAGTTCAGATAAATAAGGCTTGACCTAATGACCTAAATTTAAGTATGAGGTGATTTAAAATATGCTGATTGATTTTAAGGAAATAGATGACATTAGTGGTTTTACATTTGAAAAATTCATCGAGGAGTTACTTAAAACTACAGGATGGAATATTATTGTTGGTGCAGGTCAAGGGCCTGATGGAGGACGTGATATTATTGCTTCAATACGTGAATCTTTTGGGACGGGGAAAGAGAAAGAGCGCACTTATCTAATTCAATGTAAGCACAATGCCAAAAGTGGCAAGTCTGTGAGTCCAAGTGAATTAGGTAATTTTAACTTAATGCCAAACAGACATAATACAGAAGGTTGGTTACTAGTATCATCTACAAAACTTTCCGAGAATGGTATACAAGAGATACATGCAGCTAGTGAGCAGTTTAAAGGTATCAACTTTGATTATTGGGATGCACAGGATCTTGAAGATAAGATTCTCCGTGATGAATGCCGTAACTTATTCAAAAGATATTTTCCCGAAAGCTATAAAAAACATACTGATATCATAATTCCAACCATTCAAGAGATAGAAGAGATTTTTTTAGAATGGCAAAAAAAATACAAACAATCATCTTCACTTTTTTGTTTTGAAAGTGACACTATTACTCAAATTCGTTCTCGACTACTTTCAAGAAAAATAACTGTTGACGAATTAAGAAGATACATTTTTTCTGATGATTCAATGAACTTATTTTTAAGTATATGGAATAATAATTTGGCAAAAGAAAGTATTCCTGGCAATGCTGTTTTACTATTTGATGGAGTCATGCGAGTTGAAGCCCTGAATTGCAAAGGCTTCAAAAAAGAATCAATAGAAGCAATAATAACACATGAGATTCTTACAACAGCCCATTATAGAGATATAAAGAGAAAAGACTGGAAGAGTACGATAATTCATAAAGGATCTTCTTATGAGTGGGAATCTTTTGAGATTGGGTATGATAATGCTTTCGTCGTTAATGCAGGAAACTTATTATGTGGGATTCAAATAATTTTGTACTGCGAGTTCCCTGAAGAAGCTGCAACAGGAATCATAAAACTTCCAGATGGAACCGAACATAGATTCACCGTAGCTTTTCAACTCGAAGGCAGATTAGAAATAATAAAATTTCCACTCATAATACCTTGTAAGCTTCAGTATAAGTTAGATGGAGGTAGTGATTCTGTCGTGTTTCTTTCTAGTGGATATGCTTTTACACGGGGAGTAGATGAATTTAACCAACCAAGAATTGATTGGATTATTCGGGCATAGTATATAAAAGAAAAAAGTGAGTCTTATTTTCACCTGTATCAGCTTTGAAATATTGCTCGAAGACTTCAAATCAGCAGAAGCCCTATCAAAACTGCATTTGAGTAATTATTCTTCTCGATCGCCGAAGTAGCGATTTGGCAAGGACTTCGCAAGTTTTGTCAGTCAATCAGGCTCCTGACACTAGACTAGAACGAGACCGGTCATGAGTCGGCCGGGTCGGAGCGAAGTTTGGTTCGTTGACCTAGGGGTGGATCAGTTTTTTGATCAAGAATTTTAGAGAGAAAAACGATCGACAATGGGGATAGTGTTCGCCCGTTGGCTGTGCTTTCCATTATGTCCTACTGTTTGAATCCTGACTGTGACCACCCTGAAAACCGTGATAATGACAAGCGCGATCGCGCCCAATTTTGTCAGAGTTGTGGTCAGGCGATCCTCCTCAAACAACGCTATCGCCCGATTCGTACCCTCGGCCAAGGTGGGTTTGGGCGCACCTTTATCGGAGCGGATCTTGATCTGCCCAAATCTCCCCGCTGCGTGATTAAACAACTGTTTTTCCAAACCACGAGCGCCGCACTTCAGGAAAAAGCGATCGCCCTCTTTGAACAAGAAGCCCTGCAACTCAGTCAACTGGGCAGCCATCCCCAAATCCCCACCCTAGCAGCCTATTTCAAAGAGCGGGGGCAACTCTATCTCGTGCAGGAATGGATTAACGGTCAATCGCTCAACCCGTCGGTGTGGTCGCAACATCCCAACCTGGAAGCCCGCATTTGGCAACTGCTGCGGGATTTGCTCCCCGTCCTGCAATTCATCCACGATCGCAACGTCATCCACCGCGACATCAAACCCGACAACATCCTGCAACGGCGTGCCGATGGCAAATTTATCCTGATTGATTTTGGCATTGCCCGCACCCTGACGGAAACCGCGATGCTAGGCGGCGCAACGGTGATCGGCACACCGGGCTTTATGGCCCCCGAACAGATGCGGGGCAAAGTCCTCCCGGCTAGCGACCTCTACAGTTTGGGGGTCACTTGTTTGAACTTAATCACCGGGCTGCACCCCGATGAACTGTTTGATGTGGTGAATGAGCGTTGGCAGTGGCGCGATCGCCTCCCGTCCGGCCAAAGCCTCAGCCCCGCCCTGATTCGCATCCTGAACCAACTGGTCGCCCCTTCCCTGCGGCAACGGGTGCAATCTGCCACAGCCATCCTCCGGGACATCGGTAGCCCCGCGCCGCCGTCACTTCCAGACCCCTCCACCCCTACCCCAGAACCCAACAGCCCCACCCGCATCACCCCATCCCCAGACCTCGACCCCCGCAGCATCGCCACAGACCCAACCACCCTCACGCCCCGAACCCCTACCCTCGACCCCGTCCGCATCGACTACACCCACCTCAAACAAGCCCTACAAAAACGACGCTGGGAACAGGCCGACGCTGAAACCTGGGCGATTTTCTGTCGCTTGCTCCGGAAGCGGGACAACGGTTGTCTGTTTGTGGGGGAAATTGACGCTCTCCCCTGTGCGGATTTAAAAGCGATTGATTTTCTCTGGGCTAAGTACAGCGATCGCCACTTTGGCCTCAAGGTGCAAAGCCAACTTTTCCTCGCCGCTGAAGCAGACTACCCCACCTTTTGCCAGCGAGTCGGCTGGCCGGTGCATCGGGTGTCGCATCATGACTATTTACAATTCAATCAGCGTGCGCCCCAGGGTCATCTTCCCTCCCGTCGCTGGGTCGGTGGTACGAAATGGTGGAAACATACCGAACAGCTCACCCAAAAACTCAAGACCTGCGATCTGATTTGAATCCTCCCGATCCGAATGCAGATCCTTCCCCTCATTTCGCTAGGATAAAGCGAAAAATAGGGTGTATCCCACTGATGCAGATTCAGACTGATTACCATCTAGTGCCCTCATCCCCAGCCCTTCTCCCGCAGGAGAAGGGAGCGAAACGCCCTCGACCGTGGGAGAGGATTGGGTGAGGGACTGCATCACTGGGATGCCCCGAAAAACAGAAAAGTGAAGAGGATAGTGTTGCAACCATGGAATACCAATATTACGAATTTCGTGCGATCGATCGCCCCCTCACCAGCACCGATAAAGAGTATATCGAAACGCTATCGAGCCGCGTCAAACCCACCAACCGAAAAGCCATTTTCACCTATAGCTATGGGGATTTTCGGGGTGATCCGCTGCTCGTCTTGAATCGCTGCTTTGATGCCATGCTGTACACCGCCAATTGGGGCAGTCATCAACTCGCCTTTCGCTACCCTAAATCAGCCCTCAATCTTGCCGCATTGCAGCCCTATTTAGCGGAGGGTGCAGTTGAAGTGGTGACCCACGCCAACACTGTGATTCTCAATCTTGCAGTGCAGTATGAAGGTGTGAGCTATTGGATTGATGAAGATAATACCTGGCTGACGCAGTTAATCCCATTACGCCAAGCAATCCTCAACGGTGATTATCGGGTTTTATATCTGACGTGGCTCGCTGCGGTCGAAGAGTCAATGACCTTTGAAGGAAGCCAGGAAGAACCCCCCGTGCCACCCAATTTAAAAACCCTAGACGAGCCTTTACAAACGTTTTGTGATTGGTTGCAACTCGATCCTGATTTGATTGCTGTTGCTGCCCAGAATAGCCCCACTCACACAAGACCGTCTCTCTCTTACAAAAAATGGGTGAAGGCACTGTCTGAGGCGGAAAAAACGGAACTTTTAGTAGAGATGGTGACGGGAGATTCAGACATAGCACTGCAACTTCAGAGCCGACTTCAGCAGCGATTCAAGCCCACGTTAGAACAGGATACGGCAACAGGGGAACCTCGGCGATCGCTGACTGAATTACGCGAGCAAGCCGATGAAAATCAGGCCAAGCAGCAGTCGGCAGAAAAAGCGAAGCAGAGAGCAGAGCGGCGCGACTATCTCCTTTCGTTAAAACCCAAAAAACATCAACTTTGGGAGACGGTTGACACCTTGATTGCGCAAAAACAAACAAAACCCTATGAACAGGCGATTAAACACTTGCTCGATTTGCAAGGGTTGGCTCGTTTAGAAAATGAGGAGGCGAGTTTTCAGAATCGCGTTAACAGAATTCAGACTAATTATTCGAGCTGTTGGGGATTGTTATCACGACTGCGGGACGCGAATTTGATCAGCAAGAAAGAATAAGCCTTGACGACATCGAAAATTTGTTAAGCTCAAGGCATTAATGATCCTGAGTTTCTGATGTCAAATTTACCGCCAAGCCCGTCTCTTAGCCCATTTCGTCAACTCATCAAGTGGATTCTTGATCCGGTGCAATTCATGGAGCAGGAAGCTGCACTGTGGGGGGATGCGTTTACCTTCGTTTTGAGCCGGAATCGACCGCTGGTGTTCACCTCTAATCCGGCGGATATTCAACGGATTTTCCAGAATGATGCGGCGTTTGGGTTGGGGAAAAGTAATGATTTACTGCGGCCCTTGGTGGGGGATTTTTCGCTGTTGTTGATGGAGGGAAAACGGCATCGACGGGAGCGGAAATTATTGATGCCGCCGTTCCATGGGGAGCGGATGAAGTCCTATGGCACGTTGATTCTGGATGTGGCGCGTCAGGGGTTGCAAGCAGTGCCGCAACGACAGACGGTGAAGATGCGATCGCTGATGCAAAGTGTGACCCTCGATGTGATGATGCAGGTGGTGTTTGGGGTGCAGGATCAGGCGCGATCGCATCAGATCAAACCGCTGTTAATTGAAATGTTGGCGATTGGTGCTTCACCCCTGAAGTCCAGCGCGATCTTTTTGCAGTTTCTCCAACAGGATTTAGGGGCGTGGAGTCCGTGGGGAAAATTTCTCCGCAGTCGTCACATATTGTATGACCTATTGCAGGCCGAAATTGAAGAGCGTCGCCACAATGCAGATCCCGAACGCACGGATATTTTGACGCTGATGTTGGCGATTCGGGATGAGGCGGGGAACCCGATGAGTGATGCGGAGATTAAAGATGAATTGGTGACGTTGTTGTTTGCGGGCCATGAAACGAGCGCGACGGTGTTGGCCTGGGGGAGTTTTTGGCTGGCGAAACGACCGGAGATGAGCGATCGCATCCGTCAAGAAATGCGCGAGTTGGGCGACCATCCCGACCCAGCGGCGATCACCCGCTTGCCCTACCTGAGCGCGTTTTGTGATGAAGTGCTGCGGATGTATCCGGTGGTGCCGATCACGTTCCCGCGTCGGACATTGGAGGAGTTTGCGATCGCGGACTACACCCTTCCCCCCGACACCTCCTTCGCTCCCTGCATCTATCTCCTCCACCGCCGCCCCGACCTCTACCCCAACCCCCACATCTTCCAGCCGGAACGCTTCTGCGATCGCACCTATGGCCCCCATGAATACATCCCCTTCGGCGGTGGAGCGCGGCGCTGTCTTGGCTATGCCCTGGCCCTGTACGAAATTAAACTGATCTTGGCGCTCTTGGCCACCGAGCATCAGCTTGATCTCGTTGACCGAGACCCGCCCCGCATTGCCCGGCGCGGCTTGACCCTCGCCCCCCACAATGGCGTGCTGATGCAGTTATGCGATCGCTCCGCCCCCGTACTGCAATCAGTTTCAGCATAAACTGATTAAAACTAATTCATAAATACTCGTAAATTTCAGGGATGCTTAAAGCTCGTGTCGCGTTACCTGTACGGACATAAAAAATGATTCTTTGATTTGACTTCAGAAAGACACGTTTCTCTGGTAGTTGCATATAAAATGTCACAAATATACTGATCTTCGATTTGCTCAGATCGAATTTTGATCTTTGGCATAAACTGTAAGCCAATATCACGTTTAATGAGCTGGACTAATGAACCATATTGAATCTGATTCAACAGGGTCAGATAGAGTGTGAATCCAAAGATAAAAACTATCGCTTCTAAATATGCGGTGATGCTGCCAATTTTTTTTGAACGTTATGGGTTAAATATTGGAGAGGTTTAAACATTTTTTAATGGTCATTGAATAGGTGTTGATGTTATCGAAAGAGGGTACTATGAGGGAGCGATCGCCCATGCCCGAACCAGAGCATCATCCAGTTGCCAAACGAGCACGCCAAACTATCGTATCGCCTTGCCGAGAGTATCGATATTGTCTGTGGCGAGAATGGGAGCCTCCGCAGGCGAGTTATGTGGTCTTTATTGGCTTAAACCCTTCCACAGCCGACGCAACCCAAGATGACCCTACCCTGCGTCGCTGCGTTAACTATGCCAAACGGTGGGGCTATGGTGCAGTGTGTCTGCTCAACCTCTTCGCCTACCGGGCGACCCGTCCCGCTGTGATGAAAGCCCATCCCGATCCGGTGGGTGTTGAGAATGATTACTGGTTGCATTATTGGGCTAGCGGTGCAGATTTGATTGTTGCGGCTTGGGGAAATCATGGTGTCCATCGCCAGCGAGATCAAGCAATATTCACTCGTTTAAACCGCCCCCTCTTTTGTTTGGGCATCACCAAAACCGGACAGCCGAAACATCCTCTGTATTTAAACGCCAATGTCCAACCTATCCCGTTTAATTTGTTTTGATTAACTCTACTTTAAGAACCGCTTAAATCAAAAATGATAAGTTTTTTCACATCTTGATATTGCGGA
>CAZCWE010000183.1:0-8211 GCA_964502285.1 uncultured Spirulina sp.
AGTATTACGAGCAATATCTCGAAATCCCAATCGATAACCTTGATAATCTAGCTTTTGTCCTTCATCAACCCCTTTTTTGCCCAAAACGGCTTTACGTCCTGCCGCTTCATCAATCCAATAGCGCGGCTCGGCGAACTGATGATCAAATTGGTGGATCATTTTGCCTTCGTAGAGGGGTAAGCGTCCCGGTGCTGGCTCTGTCTTGAATAAATGACTGTCATTCGTCATATCAAATTCACGAGTTAACTTGAGGTTCCAGGTATTCTCTAGTTTTTCGCCCAGCAGTGGAAACCGCGCCATCTTTTTCGCGATTTGAATATCGATCGCCTGCTTAAACTCCATCACCGATAACGAATCCGGCGAAAGTTGACGAATTAGATCCACCTCAATCCTCAGATCTTCCTCTGTCGGAAATGTTAACAACTCCGAAACCTCATGCCGCATAAACCGAGCGGGAAATGCTGCCGTCGTGCCGCTTTTTTCACAGGACAAAATCACAAATTTAAAACTACGGTGAACCCCTTCAAAAATTTCTAGGCGATTTTCAAAACAAAATAAACCTGTTACTTGGGATTCAGAAAAAAGCATTTCTCGCAACTGTTTACAGCCCAAATCTGTATAAATTCCGCTAGGGATCACAATCCCCAACTCGCCACCATCCCGCAGTAAATTAAAACATTGCTCTAGGAATAACTTATACAAATTAATATCCGTTCCCTGCTTCCGTCCATTCACCACCGAAATCTGATTCTGGAACTGCTCCGCACTGCGATAATACGAACTCACATAGGGAAACTTGCTTTGATACTCACACCACGCCTGAGCAACGTCCGGATCTTGTAAGAGCTTTTTCTTTTCCTTTTGAAACGCCTTGATATCCATTTTTTTCTTTGTCACCAAGTCGCTATGGTTCGCGAAAAATTCCTTTGCATTGGGTTTAAATACCTCCCAGGGTGGATTGGCAATAATCGCATCAAACCCGCCCCGCGCAAACACTCGGTCAAAATGATAGCCCCAATGAAACGGCTTCAACGCCTCAATATCTTCGATTTTTAATAATCGCTTCTTCGCCTTACCCGTTAACTGCGCCTCCTCATACTGAATCCCCAGATTTTGACCAAATTCATCTAATAACAGTTTATTTAATTTAGCCTGAGACGCTTGATTTAACTTTTCGATGTGATTTCGTAACTGTAACAATCGCGTTTCCTGCGGCAAATCTTCATCCACCGCCTGAAAAGCGTGTTTTTTGTATAGCGCAATACTTTGATTCTTTTCCTTGAGGATTGCCTCATATTCCGAAGCCGCCAACCCTGACAATAAATTCCCCTGGATTGCCGTCGGCCCAAGTAGATTTTTCTGCGTTGGATCGTGGCCAAACTTCGCCCCGCCCCCCAAACGATCGAACCCCTCACCATCGACCCGAATTAAGCCGATTAAGGAATTGCCCGCCATGATATTAAAATCAATATTCGGCAACGGCTCCAAATCTTCCACCCGTTTCGCCGCCGCCACCAACGCCAAAAATAACCGCAACTTAGCGATTTCCGTCGCCTCCTCCATGATGTCCACACCATAGAGATTGTCCGTGATGATGCGCTTCTTCACGTAATAGTCTAACGACGGATGCCGCCCCGCCTCCTGGAGCCAATCTCCCACCCGTCCGGTCAAACTGCTGCACCCGCGCCACCACACCCTCATAAACCCCGATTAACGTCTTCATCGCCGCCACCAAAAATGCCCCCGATCCACAGGCCGGATCGAGCAACGTTAACCCCGGCAAAATCTCCACTAATAACCGCTCACACTCCACCGGCGTTAACGCCGACCACACCAACGCATCACAGCCCAGCCGCTCCCGAATCACCGTTTTAATCGTGCGATCGCAGAGGTATTCCGTGATTTCGGGGCGCGTGTAGTAGGCTCCAAACTCCTTTTGGTTAATGTATTTCTCGAAAATATAGCCCAACACATCCGGGTTAATTTCTAGCGGGTCTTTGTCGGGGCGATCGTCCAAATGCCAGGAATACCGCGCAAACAAATTAAACACCGCCTGAAATGCTTCGTCCCCAATCGTAATATCGGGATACTTTTCCTCAATGGGATGCCGCAGGAATAGGCCGCCATTGAGATAACAAATTTTCCCTAACCGCTGGCGAATAGCCGGGTCGCGTTCATACTCCGGTTTTGCAAACCCGACAAAAAATAAATCCTTCAAAAACTCGTAGAAATTCTCGCCCTGCCCCTGACAATCTCGTAACTTGTCCTGTAAATAGTTCGCATTGCCCTGATCGAGAAAATAGCGACGCTGCAAAAAATAAACGAACATCAACCGATTGAGCAACACCGAACCATACCAACGCCGATCTGCGATCGCGCCAATCCCCTCAATCTGGAGACAAAAATCAGCGTGTAACCCCTCAAAATCTTGAAAAAACTGCTTCGTGACCCGCTCAATATCAAACCCATCCGTCACCTTTTGGACAACATCCACATGGGTTAAGCGGCTCTCTTCGTCCCAATCGATCCCCAGCCTTTCTAACTTTTGCAGCAACGGCTCCGCAGTTTGACCGACGCGATAGGACTGCGATCGTACCTTGGCCCGCTGCCCCGGTTCCGGCTTCAACCACAGCCAATCCTGAGCCGTCCGCCCCGCATCCCCAAACACCAACAGATGCGCCTGACTGTATTCCTTTAAACGTTTCGCCAGTTGCTTCCGCAGCTTCGGCGCGGGCAGCTCGTCCCGAATGCACTGATACACCACAAAACCGCGTTTTTGCGCGATCGGCGTGACCTCGAAGCTGGCCGCGTCCAACTCCAGCGGCAACCCCGGCCCATCCACCCCATCCCACCCCAATTCCTCTAAAAACAGGGCCTCAAAATCAAACCCCGTTAAATACCGTTGCGCCCGACTGCGATTCAACATAATGACAAACCTTTAGCAATTGTCTCAATTTATCCTAAAATCTCGCGTTGCCCTCATCCCCCGCCCTTCTCCCGCAGGAGAAGGGAGCCGGAAGCCCTCGCCTAGCCCCGAAATAACCCCAGCGAACAAATCACCTGCGCCCCTGGCGGCTGCTCCTCGGCATCCATCACACATAACAGGTTTTCCTCCCAGAGGACGCGCACTAAATGCGCCAGTTGCTCATCGGTAATGCCGGATCGGAATTCTCGTTTGAGACGGGCGATCGCTTGCTGTTTTAACGGGTATTGATGGATGCCTTCAATGGCCCGCTCTAGGGTGTCCCATTCCTTCCCTTGGGTGAATAGTGGCTCCGTTGCGCGGCGATGTTGGCTATAGGCTAAGAGGCGATGGTAGGTGCGGGCGGCGGCACTGCGGGGATTGCCGAGGGTTCCCGGTAGGGTCTTGCTCTGTTCGGCGATTAATACGCCGCCCCGGGTGACGAGGTCGTGATGCTGGCGATCGCGGGGTAACGGGGGCGTGTCAATGCTGCACCGCGCCATCCGCAAGATCCGCATTTGGGATTGGGTGACGCTGTTGCCGTGGCGATCTACCCAGGCGAGGGCATCCGTGCCGCTGTTGGTGCGGAGATAGAGCAAAACCCCTTCGGGATCAAGGCCGGTGGGTTCATGGTGACGGGTGGCATAGACCACATCGGGCAAGGCTTCGATGTCCTGCTTGAGGCGCGGATTGGCAGCGATCGCACTTTGCCAAATCTGCAACGCTTCGGAGGTGAGATCAACTTCGCCGTCTTCGTCGTCCTCATCCAAGACCCCCGACCGCTCATGGTAAAGATTCAACAGCATTTCGCGGCTTTGCTCGTCCTCAAAAAAGGCTTCATCGGTTCCCACCACATCCTGATTTTCCTGGAGGCGATCGCGCAATCGCCCCCGCAAATTAATCAACCGCTCCACCCCGTCCGCCGGTAAAAACGAATAGCACAGAATCTCGCTCGCCTCCTGACCGATGCGATCGACCCGCCCCGCTCGCTGAATTAAGCGAATAATCGCCCAGGGCAAATCGTAATTCAAAATAATCGCGCAGTCCTGCAGGTTTTGCCCCTCACTGAGCACATCGGTGGCGATTAATACCCGAATTTGCGCCTGGGGTGCGATCGGTCGTTGATTGCTCACCGGACTAAATCGCCAGGCTAAGGCCATCGGGTCGGCGGATTGGCCCGTAGCCACCGCGAGCCGCTCAATGCCCTGGTCGGCTAACGCCGCCCCTAGATACTGGGCCGTATCGGCAAATTGGGTGAAAATCAACACTTTCTCGTCGGGATGCTGCACCTGGAGCAAGTCCACCAATGCCGCTAATTTGCGATCGGTTGCTGGGTTCCACTCTCCCGCGAGGTCGAGAATACTCCGCAGGGCTTGGGCATCTTCGGCCAGGTGTTCGGCCAGTTGCGGCCCGAAGAGGTTCGCCCGCAACCATTTAAACCGCTGCGGGTAGTGGTGACGATAGCGGTGATAGATGTCGGCGGCTCGTGGGCTGAAGGTGCGATCGTGGGGGGCGCGGTCATCCACCTCTGGCTCTTCGTCCCAATCCTGCTGAAGCAGCGCATCGGGATCGGCATCGTTGCTGTCGAGCAAGGCCGCGTCTTGGGAACCGATGGGCAGGGGGAGATCCTGAGCGATCGCATACAAATACACTTCATTGCGGAGTAAATGCCGCTCGATCGATTGTAAGAAGGCTGCGCCGCTACTTTCTAAGCGTTTGAATAAGTTCGTGCGACAAAATCCCATCAACCGCGGCCCGGCGTGGGACAGGTTCGCCAGTTGTTGGGCTTCGGAGTCATTGGCGGGGGGATTGGGTTGGGGGACACTGTATTGGCCGAGACCATACCGGGGAAGACGCAGGGCATTGATCACGTCTACGACGCGATCGCCATACAAACGGCTGTAGGGGTCACGGTGGGGATCGCCCATGGTGAAGCGTACCGTGCGGGGCCGCCGTCGGGGAAAGTAGGCGCGATCGCCGTTGGGAAATTGGAGATAATACCGCTCTCCGTCTGGATGGCCATAGGTTTTTTTGATGAAGCTGCGGGTACGGCGCACCATGTAGCGGCTCATCAATTGCTGCCAATCTTCCGGCTCGATACTGTGCTCAAAGGCAAGGAGCGATCGTACCGGAGTGGCGGGATGTTTGCGCCGAAACCCCATTTCACCGCCCAAGTTCCGCACATAGGCTTCGGGTTTAACCCCTAAATCTGCATCAGAACGCAGAAAGAGCCGTAACTGAGCAGATAGATCGAGATAGGTTTTGTTGTAGGGCGTGGCCGTGAGCAAAATGCAGCGGCTGCCGCTGGTTTCGATGTAGTCTTTGATCGCTTGGTAGCGTTTGCCGTCGGTGTTGCGGAGGTTGTGGCTTTCGTCGATCAGCACCAGACGGAAGCGGGCAGGCACATCCGGCAAGGCTTGCACCACGCGACTGATGGGAAGCACCTTGGCGGCGAGACCATAGCGATCTACATAGCCCTGCCACATTGTCTCTAAATTCTTCGGACAGATGATCAGCGTGCTTGTGCCGTGGTCTTCTTGGTAAACATGGGCGATCGCTGTCCCCACTAAGGTTTTTCCCAACCCCACCACATCCCCAATGATCACCCCGCCGCGACTGTTTAACTTTTTCGCCGCCACCTGTACCGCCGCTTCTTGGAAGGACAACAGACCAAACCCAGCGGGGGCGCGGTATTGGCTCAGGCCGTCCCGTGCTTCCTGGGAGAGGTGATAGGCCATTTTGAGATAAATATAGTAGGGTTTGAGCGATCGCCCTGCCCAACTGTGTTCAATGATGTCCGCCAGTTCGGCGGTAATGTCCAAACAAAAGTTATCGTCCCACCGCTCAGCAAACCACTGTTCGAGCTTTTGGGTATCATCGCGATCCACCACTTCGACGTTAAGTTCTCCTTGGGATTTCAACCCGGAAAACGTCAGGTTACTGCTGCCCACATACCCCAGAATCGGCGCGGCGCGATCGTTGCGGTAGATCAGATACAGCTTGGCATGGAGGGGATGACGCAGAAAGAGTTTGACCTGGAGTTTGCCGGTGAGGAGTTGCGATCGCAGTCGTTTTAACCCCTCTTCATCGGCAACAGTGGGCGCACCATAGGTCAGTTGCCGCCGAAATTCTTCAGCCATCCGCGCTTTCAAGGCCACGGCCTGCCCCCGATCGATCCGATCCGGCTTTAAACCAATGGCCAAATCCCGCCGCAGCACATCGTCCGGCAAACGATACATCCCCACCAAAAGGCGACAGGTGCGCTCGCCCCCCTCAAACAGTTCAATATCCCGGTCAAGCTGTTGCCACCCCCGCAGGTTGAAATAACCCACGCAAAAATCCGCCCGATAGGCCTGTTTCAGATAGGCTCGTAATTCTGGCAAGAGGGGCTGTTCAATGTTGTCGTAAATGCTAGACATGGGCTTTACCGAGGAGGGATGCTCCCTATGCTAGTTTTTTTGAGACCAAAAATCCGGGGTGTGACGCGATCGCATTCCGCAAGACTCATGCGATCGCCCCCCTCTGAAAATCACATTGCTACACTACGAAAGCGTTACCCCTCAAAATGACTCGCTTTTTTTACGGTATCTATGTCAACCTCGCCCTCTTCTACTTCCGATCCTCAGTCCTTTCTCACCGCGCCCCTCGATGCGGGCATTACAGACCCAGGTGGTCACGACGGCTTTGATGCCCAAGATCCGCCGCGCCCCGACCTGATTAATACCTGCATTCACTGCGGATTTTGCCTGTCTACCTGCCCCAGTTACCGCGTTTTGGGGACAGAAATGGACTCGCCACGGGGTCGGATTTATCTGATGGATGCGATTAATAAGGGAGAAACGCCGTTAAATGAGGCGACGAGCCAACATTTTGATAGCTGTTTGGGGTGCTTGGCCTGTGTGTCTACCTGCCCGTCGGGGGTGAAGTATGACCAACTGATCGCGGCGACACGCCCCCAAGTGGAACGAAATCAGCCCCGCAATGGGTGGGAACGAGGCTTGCGATCGCTCATTTTCAACCTGTTTCCCTACCCGGCTCGGTTGCGGCCGCTGTTGCTGTTCCTGTGGTTCTATCAGGTGAGCGGTTTACAAGCGATCGTGCGCCAAACCGGGATTTTGAAGCAACTGTTTCCCCGGTTGGCGGCGATGGAATCGATTTTGCCCCGGCTGAATTGGGGGATGATTTTTTCGGATCAATTGCCCGATGTGATTCCGGCTCAAGGGGAGAAACGCTATCGCGTGGGGATGGTGTTGGGCTGTGTGCAGCGGCTGTTTTTCTCGCCGGTGAATGAGGCGACGGCGCGGGTGTTGACGGCCAATGGTTGCGAGGTGGTGATCCCTAAAACCCAGGGCTGTTGTGCGGCATTGCCAGCCCACCAAGGGCAAGAGGCCCAGGCGGCGGATTTGGCGCGGCAGATGGTGGCGAGTTTTGCGGATTTGGATTTGGACTACATCATCATCAATGCGGCGGGCTGTGGCCATACCTTGAAGGAATACGAGCATATTTTGCGCCAGGATGCGGGCGATCGCGATCGCGGGGCGGCCTTTTCAGCCAAGGTGCGCGATGTCCATGAATTTCTCGCGGAAGTGGGCTTAACTGCGCCCCTGTCTCCCTTAGCCGAAGAAGAATTAGCCGTGGTCTATCAAGATGCCTGCCATCTGATCCACGGCCAACGGATTACCGCCCAACCCCGCCAACTGTTGCAGCAAATTCCGGGGGTGACGCTGCGGGAGCCGGTGGATGCGGCGCTCTGTTGCGGCAGTGCGGGGGTTTATAATCTGCTCCAGCCTGCGATCGCCGATGAGTTGGGACAGCAAAAGGTGGCGAATCTCCTCAATACGGGGGCGGATCTGATCGCGTCGCCTAATCCCGGCTGTTCGCTGCAAATCCGCAAACATCTACAGGGCCGAGGAGATGCGATCGCGCTCTACCATCCCATCGAACTGTTGGATCGTTCCTTACGGAATGTGGGACTAGATGGATAATCCAAATCCCAAATAAATAGCAAGATAGAGGGTTGAGCGAAGTCGAAACCCGGCCGCTCTGGCTTCGACTCCGCTCAGCCTTCGCTATTTTTGGGGATACAGGGGCGGAGTTGATTTATAGACAAAGGTGGCTCTATTTCCTTGCTGCTTAACGCTGAAAATCACGCACTAAAAAAGGCACTGCTTTTAAAAACAGTGCCTTTTTTGAAATGGCGGGAGGCGGATTTGAACCACCGACCTTCGGGTTATGAGCCCGACGAGCTA
>CAZCWE010000184.1:0-3499 GCA_964502285.1 uncultured Spirulina sp.
TGCTGCGATCGCCCCACGTCGATAAAGATTCCCGTGAGCATTTTGAAACCCGCACCCATCGCCGCATCATTGATATCTATCAACCCTCCTCGAAGACGATTGATGCGCTGATGAAACTGGATTTACCGGCTGGTGTGGATATTGAAGTGAAGCTGTAATCGACCCTGCATCGCGACTACATTTGATTTATGACGAAAACAAGAGACGTAACGCTCTTGTTTTTTGTTTTGAGTGGGTAGTGTGATCGCAAGACATCAATTGAAGTTTGCCAGCGATCGCGCTCCCCCCATCTTTAATTCTGTGACGTAGACTCATTGGGTACACTGGGCAAGGCTGAACCCTGCCGCTGCCGACGGCGCACCGCCCAAACGATCGCAGCAATCCCCAGCCAATAGGGACTGTAGACCAACAACCACACCCCCAAGCGCAGGAACGTGAGGGTAAAGCCCTGGAGAGAATCACCGGCTTGCTGCCAGGTCGCGCTCAATTGAGTCGAGAGGGGCGGGCGGTTGGAGGGGGCGATCGCTGTTGTTTCTAGGGTCATCGTCAGGGTGGAAAAGGCCACTTGGTTGCGGAGACTCTTCACCTGGGCATCGATTTGCTCAATCTGTTGGCGAACCGCGCTCACTTCCTTCGAGACCGTAAGCACATCGGTCATCGACCCCGATCGCTCCATAATGTCTAATAAACTCGCTTCCGTGCGCCGCAGATTCCGCAGCCGCGCATCCAAATCCACCAACTGAGTGCTTACATCTTCGGCGGTGATCCGTTGTTGGCGCAGCGTGCCAATTCCCTGTAAATCATCAATCGTAGACTCTAGCTCAGCCTGGGGAATGCGCACCTGTAAAAATGCTTGGGGAGAGCGGCGATCGCCTGCATTTAATTCCAACTCCAACACATCCCCCCGCCGTTGCCGCACCAATGCCGTCACCTCATCCAATGCCGTTTCTAGGGAATCCACCGCCAGGGTGACCTCCGCCCGTTTAATCAGTTGGGGGGCTTGGGTGGGAGGCTCTTCCCCCACAGCAGTCACCCCCTCAGCATCCTGCGGCACGCTGGCGGATTCCACCTGCTCCATCGCCACATCTCCCGCCACATTGGACTCCACAGAAGGAGCCGCGCCACAACTCACTACACCCAAAAGGCTGACCCCCGTTAGGGTGAGACATTGCAACGAGCGGACGAGGGAACGAGGGGAAGAAGATAATCGCATCGGGAACCTCCGGGATAACAGTGCTACACTTCACGTCCACTATGGGCGACTACGGACAGAGGGCAGCGTGGGTTACCAATTTGGTAACGACGGACTTAATCTTGGGCGACGAACAGAGGGAGCGCGATCGCTTCTCCATCCTCCAGGCTTAACAGGTGTTCGGCAGCCGCTAACATTGCCTCGCCGTAAGTCTGCAACGATTCATGGTTGTCTAAATAGGTTTGGAGGGCTTCGATGGGGTCGAGCGATCGCGCCGCATTCAGTTCCGGCACACGGGGACGCACCAACTGACTCACCAATTCCGGCCGAATACTGTAGTGATGGGCCGTCGCCAACGCCTCATGAAACGCTTTGGTTTCCACATGGTCGAGTTGTTCGGGACGAATTTGATAGATGAGGCGCACCACTGCATCGGGAATGGATGCTTTGTGAATCGCCTTTAAAATCGCCACTTGGGGGTCATCGGTCGCGGACACATCCAGCTTAATCGTCCGGAAGGGGCGCACCTCGACGGGGCAAAACTCCCACTGCACCGATCCCCTCGCAACGTTCACCAATACATAGCCTTTGTCCTCTTTTTCTTCGCTAAAATCCACCCGATCAATGCTGCCGGGATAGATGATCGGCGGGTCATTGCTGGGGTTGAGGTTTTGGTGTTTGTGAACATGACCGAGGGCCACATAGTCCAGTTCGGGACGAATGAAGAGACTCACGGGCAAAGTGAACCCTTTCCCCACAGCGAGAAATCGTTCCGCGCCCAGATTCGCGCGATCAGCCATGACATGGGCGAGGAGCACCGTGGGAATGGTGCGATCGCACTGGCGAATTTCAGCTTCGAGGACAACTTGGAGGCGATCGGTCAGTTTTTGGTGTACCTCATCCATAGCGAGTCCGGCGGTTTCCGGCTTCGTGAGCAGGGCGGCGTTGGTGAGCCAGGGGAGGGTGATGATTTGGATCGGGCCGTGGGCGGTGGGGATGGTGTGGGTAGCGATCGCATCCCCGATGATGAACCCCGGCACGGCTAAGGTGCGATAAATCGACAGACTATTGCCCCCCACGCCTTGGGCCTGTTGATCATGGTTCCCCACGAGTAATACTGTGGGGATATTCGCATCGGCCAAGCGGCGAAACTGGGTGGCAAACTCGCGCTGCACATAGGGCAACGGGGTCGCATTGGGAAAGGCATCGCCGCCAAACAGGACGAGATCCACCGGCTCGGCCAGGGCGCGATCGATACATCGGCGCAGGGTGTGGACAAAATCTTCGAGGCGTGAATTGAGTCCCGTTTCGGGATTAATCCGGCCATGGTTGAGGCCGCTGCCGAGGTGAATATCGGAAAGATGCAGGATTTTAATGGGGGTGGAGGAATCGGGTTGAGGTTGAGCCATGGGGATTGTCAATCAATCATTAATTGGGTTGGGGTGATCACAGAAACGAGGTCAGAAAAAGAGGCGGAATGGTGCTCAACTGGCTAGGGTTAGAATCGAACCCTCTGCACCTTTGCTCACTTCGATGCGGTGTTGAAACGCTTCTTTAAATTGGGGCATATGGGTGACCGTGAGGATACAGGCAAAGTCTGGCGCGATCGCATTAATCGCCGCCACTAAGCGATCGCACCCATCCCCATCCTGCGTGCCAAACCCCTCATCAATAATCAACATTTGCAACGCCGCCCCCGATCGCTGGGCCAACAATTTCGCCAACGCCAACCGAATCGAAAAATTAATCCGAAAACTTTCCCCCCCCGAATAGGTTTCGTAGGGGCGTGTACCTTGAGCATCGGCGATTAAAATATCGAGAGTGTCGATCATTTTCGTCTTCTTTTTCCGGGAGGTTGACCCTTTCCCGGCCCGCTGGGTGACAAACTGCACATGGAGTTGATTGCCCGTTAAGCGGGTCAAAATTCCGTTGGTTTCCGCTTCTAATTGGGGTAACAAATTCTCAATCATTAACGCCTGAATCCCATTTTTACCAAAGGCTTTTCCCAACTCCTCATAGACCCGAATGTGCTGTTTTAACTGCTTTAGTTCGCTTTGCATCGCCTCGTAATCCTGCTCCACTTGGGTTAGTTCTTCGAGTTGCTGCTCTATTTTTCCCTGTTGGCGTTTGAGGTCATCCAGTTGACTTTGGCGGCTGTGAATCTCCTGCTCTAGACGCTCAATTGCGGGGCGATAGTCCGGCAGGGTTTGCATCTGTTCAAGCAGGGTGGCGAGTTCCTGGACGAGGGTTTGCCGATCGCGCTCCTGCTCGGCTAAACGTTGGGCCATTTGGGTGGCTTGGGCTTGT
>CAZCWE010000184.1:3570-7293 GCA_964502285.1 uncultured Spirulina sp.
AGTCGTGTTGTGCGGTTTGGAGGCGATGGTGGTCGAGTTCCCATTGTTCATGGGTGCGAATCTGTTGCCGCAGGTCTTGATGGTGTTGGTGATCGTAGCCTAAGAGGGTGAGGCGATCGTCAATGGCTTTGATGGCTGCGGCTAGGTCTGAGGTGGTTTCGAGTTCAGCGAGGGCTTGGTGATCCTGTTGGAGGCGATCGCGCAATTCCGGAATGAGGCGATCGTAGTCCGCTTGCTTTTTTTGAGCCTCTTTTAATTGGTTGGCTTTGGCCTCGGCCCATTGGAGTTTCCGTTCTTGGGCGCGGGCGAGGCCGTGGGTTTTTTCGTCGTAGTTCAGGTCAGCGAGGGTGGCTTGCAGTTGGCTTAATTCCGTTTGAATGTCCTGGGCGTAGTGACCGGCGGCGAGGATTTCGTCCAGGGTTTGCAATTCGCTGTCAATCTCCCAGAGGCGTTCTTGAATTTCCCCAATCCGTTCAAGGCGATGATCGAGGGTGTTGGCCTGTTGGCTGAGGGTGTCGTAGTGGGCGAGTTCCCGCTCTAGTTCGGCTTGTTCGGCCTGGAGGCGCTTTTGGAGTTGTTGACAGTCGGTGAGTTGTTCTTGAATTAGCCAAAGTTGTTCGCGATACCGTTCCTGCTCGGTTTGATTTTTTTCGAGAACATGGGCGCGATCGCTTTCGTCTAAGGGGCGATCGCAGAGGGGACAATCCGCCCCCGGCTGCTGCAATAACTGCCATTTTTGCTCAAGCTCCGCAATCCGACGCTGCAAGGCCTGATACTCCGCTTCTAACCCCGTTTGCCGCCCATGCTGCGCTTGGGTTTTCGACCGGACACGCTCTTGATAGGTGCGTTTGTGATCCAAGGCGGTTAACTGGGCTCCCACGGCTAGCAGTTCTTGCCGCAAGCCCGCCCCCGCTGCCTTTTGGTGTTGTAAGGCGACCTGTTCGCGCTGGAGTTGTTGGCGTTGGGCGGTGAATTCGGCCTTGGCTTGGCTTAACTGGATTTGGAGTTGGTTTTGCTGTTTGAGGAGGGGCGCAACTTGAAGCTGGAGTTGATCCAAGGCCTGCACCCGTTGACGGCAAGCAGATAATTCTTGACAGCGTTGCTCGATGGTTTCGGCCTGATTCAAGAGCGGGTCGAGGTCGCGGCGTTGGTCTTCGACGGCGGCGAGTTGGGTCTGGGTTTCGCGGATATTGAGTTGGATTTGGTTGCGGGCTTGGCTGAGGTCGCGCTCAAGGCGTTGGCGTTCTTGGCGGGCGGTTTGGTCGGCGGTGAATTTACTGGCGAGGGTGGCTTCTTGGTCGCGCCATTGCTGAAGTTGGTGATGATTGGCGGCGATCGCCTCTTGATTGTTCAGTAATGCTTCGAGGGCCTGCATCCGTTGGGTGAGGGCCTGATGATCCTGTTGGAGGCGGTGATGATCCGCGTCAAAGTCCCGGAGGCGGCTCTCTTGCCAATGGTGTTGCTCTGCCCAGCGATCGCGCTCGTGGTTTTGTTTGCGGAGATCTTTCAGTTGTTGTTGCTGTTGGCTGTGCTGCTGTTCGAGGCCCGTGAGGGCGGCGGCAATGTCGGTTTGCTGTTGGGCGATCGCCTCGCGTTGGGCGAGACGAGCCGCGAGGGGATCGAGGCGGGGCAGGAGGGCGGCCTGCTGGGCTTTGAGGGCTTTGACGGTATCTTTGGCGCGATCGGCCAGGCGTTCGTATTGGTCGAGTTTCAGCATATCTGCGAGGATTTTTTTGCGATCGCTCGCCCCCCGCAGCATAAACTCATCGGCCCGCCCCTGGCGCAAATACGCCGAATTCACAAAGGTGTCGTAGTCCAACTTCAGCAGCTCAATGATTTTTTCTTGGGTGGCTCGAATCCCTTTTTCCGTGATCGGGCGAAAATTATCCTCATGGGTTTGAACCTGAAACTGCAACTCACCACTGCGGCCCCGGGGGCGCGATCGAATCACCCGATAGGTCACCTCACCGCTGATAAACATAAAGTCAACCCGCACCGATGGTGCGCCGGTTTGAATCACGTCATCATCACTACTGGCGCGGCTTTTGCCCCACAGCACCCAAGTCATCGCTTCGAGCAACGAGGATTTTCCCGCCCCATTGGCCCCACAAATACAGGCCGTATGTAAACCCCGAAAATCCAGGGTTGCCTCGCCGTAGCTGAGAAAATTTTTGAGGGTCAGTTGCAGCGGAATCATGCCATCACCTCGTTACCACCGTTCAATCAGGGTTACACCAATACAAATACTCTATAGGAATGGTCGGGTTTTTCAATAGGTCAGCGATGTTTCGGGTCACGGAGATTGCGGTCAGAGGCTGAATAATCCACTGAAGCCAAGGCTGGAAACGCCGTTGCACCTCAATGCCCCCGATTCACACAGGGCAAGGGGTTTCCGTGTGGATCGAGCGTGCCGCCGATCTATGCCCTGTCTTGTTTTACGCTGCATTTGGATGATCAAAAATAGCTCGGAATAGCGATCGCGATCGCCGTCGGTAAACTTCTTTAAAATTCTTGAGTGTAATTTTCCGGCATTCAATTTCTTATGTTAGTCTAGTAGTGAGGGTTTCATAGATTTTATCCATACGGTCAACACGTTGGGCGGTAGTATACTTTACCCCGTACCAGTCACGAACAGGTTAAGTTGCTTGAGCTGTAGTGCATCAGGGTATTCTGCTTGTAGCGCTGTATGCGAGTTACCGTTGTGGTAAAGAGATAACAAAGCAATAGATGCTGAGCAATAGCAGATGCAGATATTGTTCCATGGTTTGGAGTTCACCATGATGATTTGCTCCGTTTGGATTTGCCAAAACAGCGCGAATGATTATGGTTACTTCAGTTAATCCAGACTTGATTGCCTTGCGAAGCTAGAAGATCTGAACATCACCCGAACTCACGATTGATCATGAGGGCAGGGGCTCACCGTACAACAACAATTTTGTTGGGAGAACGGTTGGGATTAGTTCAACTTCACTCCCTTCAGACGGTTGGCGATGGGTAATTATGCTGATGTAGCGTTTTCGACGGCGCTCCTCATCATACACCATCCCTCACCTGACGCAAGGGCACTCAGTGCTTAGAGATAACGCGATGGACAATATTCGGTTGCTAAATGAGCGAGGCGAGTGTGCGATCGCACTTGTGCCGGACTCAAGCCTCTCAACCCCACCTGATTACTATTCGTTCCTATCCGTGGAGGCGCACCTATGATGATTTTGATGATGGCAACAAGCTACTTATTGTTGGTCTATCTTTTGTTGACATTAGCGCAGCGTGGGAAACGGAGCCGGACATCAGTAACCCCGAAGGGTTAATGAGTCCGAGGGCATCAAGGAGCGCCTAACTGAGTTGTTTTCCAGCGGCTTGCTTGCATCGAGAGAATTGATCCCGCTGTTCCTTTCCTTACCCGCTTGAGTCTACTGGCTGAACGGATGCAGATTGCACCGTCGGCAAGTAGACTTTTTCCACGTTGAGGGGTTGATTGAGCCATTTTTGGGCGAGGTGGGCAAAGGTGGCCGGGTCACCGCTCACGCCAAACCGATGGTCTCCGGCTAGGGGCTGTGTGTTGTGTAGCCCCAGGAGGTGGAGTTCTCGTGCTGCGGCTTGGGCGACGAAGGTGGCGGGGTTGATGCAGCGGACGGTGGGGGGCAGAATCCGGCGCAGGACGGGGGCGAGGTGGGGGTAATGGGTGCAGCCGTAGATCAGCGTGTCGATGTTCTGGGCGAG
>CAZCWE010000184.1:7420-8141 GCA_964502285.1 uncultured Spirulina sp.
GGGATACGCTCGACTCGCCACCGTCGCCGAGGTCGCAATCACCCCGACCCGCTGCCCGCGATGCACTGCCGCCTGCGCACCGGGTAAGATAATCCCCAGAATGGGCATCGGAAATTCGGACTGCACGGTTTCAAGGGCGAGGGCAGAACTGGTGTTACAGGCCATGATTACCATTTTGGTCTTTTCAGCCGTCATCCAGGTGAGAATTTCGCGAACAAACTGAACGATTTCCGCCTTGCTCCGAGACCCGTAGGGTAACCGCGCCGTATCCCCAAAATAGAGAATCGATTCCTGGGGCAAGGTTTGTTGGAGAGCTTGGAAGACGGTTAAGCCTCCGAGCCCACTGTCAAAAACACCAATTCGATTGTGTTGCATGTTGGTTACGGCGGGTGATTGTTAACGAGCCAATTTAGCGTAAAACCGCAGCGGCGGCTGGGTTTATCCCCAAATCGCATCTCAGTATATACTCGGCGGCTGGGGTGTGGTTAATTTTGCTGAAGATAGAGCAAAATGCCACGGGCGATCGCCTGCGCCATCTGACTCCGGAATTGGGGATTGGCCAAGCGGGGCGCATCTTCGCGCCCGGTCACAAAGCCCACCTCCACCAGCACCGCCGGCATCGATGAATTCCGCAGCACATAAAAGCGGGCTTGCTTCACGCCTCGATTCCGAATCTGAATCGATTGCAAAATGCTGTTTTGAATCGTTTGGGCGAGGCGAT
>CAZCWE010000185.1:0-5074 GCA_964502285.1 uncultured Spirulina sp.
CCAACAGGGCGACTTCTAACCAGAGGCGGGGTTGGGTAGTTTGTTTGATTTGATATTCGCTTTCTTTGAGTTTTTGTTGACCCTGGAGAATCGTAGAAACGTGCCACTGTTGCGCCTCTTCAACCAAGGCTTGCCAGGTAGGAGCCGTCACCGCCACGAGGTCGCTCCGTTGGGCGGCGGTTTTCGCAATCAACAAATTCAGATAAAACGCCGCTAAATTTTGCAACACAATCAACGGCTCACGACCGCGATCGAGCAAGTGCCGACAATTGGACAACACCGCCTCAATATTGTCGCCACGAATTGCCTGCAACAAGGACAGCAAATCCCGTTCCGGCACTGCTCCCACGAGATCCCACACTTTCTCGGCGGTAATTTCACCACTGAGCAAACTCAATTGATCCAGCAAACTTTCCGCATCCCGCAGCCCGCCGTTGGCAATTTGGGCAACGAGGGTAAGGGCATCAGCAGAGATCGCAATCGCTTCCGTTGCGGCAATGTGGCCTAAATGCTGCACCATCGCATCCAGGGGAATCCGCCGAAAATCGAACCGCTGACAGCGAGAAATAATCGTATTTAAAACGCGCTGAGGGTCAGTGGTAGCAAGGACAAAAACGACGCGATCGGGGGGTTCTTCGAGGGTTTTCAACAGGGCATTAAATGCCGCTGTACTGAGCATGTGACATTCGTCAACAACGTAGACTTTGTAGCGGCATTGGACGGGGGCAAATTGGGCGCGTTCGATGATTTCGCGGATGTTGTCCACGCCGGTATTGCTGGCGGCATCGATTTCAATGATGTCCATGGCGGAGCCACGGGCGATCTCTTGGCAGGTTTGGCAGTGACCGCAGGGGGTGGGGGTGGGTTGCCCGGCGGTGAGGCAGTTGAGGGATTTGGCGAGGATGCGCGAAGAGGAGGTTTTGCCGGTTCCCCTGGGCCCGGTGAAGAGGTAGGCGGGGGCAATACGATCGCTCAAAATCGCATTGGTCAGGGTTTGGGCGATCGCTTCTTGACCCACCAATTCCCCAAAGGTTTGCGGGCGATACTTATGATGAAGGGGTTCGTAGGGCATGGGGGCAGTGGCGGATCAGCGCGGTGGTGACACCAAAACGTTGAACAGGGTCGCCCCCGATCAAGCGTCAAAACCAAAGCTGATCGATCAGCCTTGATTCAGGTCTATTTTAGAGTCTATGTACTTGTTTTGATCTGATGATGCTGAGGATCGCGCTGAGGTGTGCTCCCATGGCGGCGTTAAGCCTCGCAGTGGCAATCTGCGCAGAGGCCCTGCACCGTGATTTCGTAGCTGGTGGCGTGGAGAGGAGCCGGAATTTTGCTGAGGTCGAGGCGATCGCTCAACACATCCCAGGGAATATCCGCGATCGCGCCGCAGCCCTGACAGACAAAATGATGGTGAGAACTGACGTTGGCATCGTAGCGCGTCACCCCCGCTTCGAGGAGCACTTCGCGCACTAGCCCCACTTCTCGCAGAATGTTCAACGCGCTGTACACACTGGCTTTGGAGGCAATGGGAATTTCTTCATTGATCGTGTCGAGGATCTGATCCACCGTGGGATGATCCGTGCGGGACAAAAGACTGTTGTACACCGCAAACCGTTGCGGCGTAATCCGCAGCCCTTCGGCTTTCATGCGATCGCGAATTTGACCAGCCACTGCTTTTGAAACCATGGTGTTTTCGTCTGTCGTCCTCATGGAGTTGAATCTGTTTTGCCCTGGGCTGCCCCTGTCTTGACCGCTAGGGTTGAGCAGACATCGAGCCTTGGATTAGCGGTTATCATAAATTGCTTTTTGGCCAGAGCCAAAGAGTTCTTAGCATCTTTTTAGATTTATCCTTACTTCAATCTTATCTAAGAAACAGTCTGACTTGTGATTTGATGCCCGGAATTCCGGCTTATGTTGAGCTTGGGGAGGTTCCCACCCCTACAGCTTACGCATCCTCTGCGATGAATTCCGCCAAGGCAGCCTTAGCCGCAGCTTTTTCCGCTTCCTTTTTCGATCGCCCCTGACCTTTACCGTAGACCACCCCGTCAATGGCCACCTCAGCTTCAAAATAGGGCGCATCATCGGTTCCCCCAATCCGCTCGGTGTAGTAGCGGGGCGGGTCGCGTTGGGGATTGCGATCGCTGTCGGCCAGGGCGTGCTGTTGCAGGAGGCTTTTGTGATCGGTTTTTTTACTGTCCATGCCGTTCTGCTGCGGGTTCAACAGTTCCGCAAAAATCCGCTCAAACAGCGGTGTTATAAAGTCTTGAACAATTTCTAAATCATAGGAATCGAGGTAATAGGCCCCTAACATCGCTTCAAACGCGCCACAGAGCAGACGCGGGTTAAAGCGAGCCCCATTTTGCTCGGCGGATTTCCCCAACCGGAGTTGCTCGTCAATACCGAGGGCGATCGCAAATTCTGCCAACTGTTCCCGATCCACCATCGCCGTGCGCAGTCGGGTCATATCCCCTTCACTCAATTCCGGCTCATGGTGGTACAAAAATTCACCACAGAGAAACGTCAACAGCGCATCTCCCAAAAATTCCAGCCGTTCATTGTCTGCTTCACGGGCGTTTTCGTGGGCAAAAGAACTATGGGTCAGGGCTTGGCGGAGCAGGTCAGGATTACGAAAAGACGGCAGAGCAGGCATAGACAAATAGGCAGCGATCGCACAGGAAACGGAATAGTTTTCAATCCCTAGTATCTCATTGTGCCGGAGTGCCATGGGTCGCCGCAAACAGTTGACCCCAAAGATTGCAATGCCGTCGCTAAATCTTGGGTTAATTGTTTAGACCCCGCTTTCAGGGAATCGGTGCTGTAGTCAGCCGCGGCCAGGGGTTGCCCAATCGTGACGCGCACCGCCGTCCCTCGGTGGGGAACGGGGTCGGAATAGTGGAGATCAATGGGGACAATTTGCACCGACGGCAGGGTGCTCGCCCGTCGCGCCTGAGCCTCGATTGCTACTTTTGCCACACCGCGCTTAATCGGTTGCACCTGAGTATCCCGAAAAATATTCCCCTCTGGAAAAATCACCACCATTTGCCCCCGATTCAAGAGCTCAACGGTGTGGTCTAAGCTGGCCATTTTCGTGCGCCGCGTCCGGCGCGTATCCACCGGAAAGCCCCCCAACTGCCGAATAAACCACCCTTGCACCCCTTTCATCTCATCCGCCGACACCATAAACCGCAGATCCCGCCCTGTCACGCCTTTCCCGGTGGCATGGGCAACGATCAGCGCATCCCAGCGGGAACGGTGAGTGGGGGCGAGGATGACGGGGCCGTGGCTAGGAATATGATGCTGGCCGGTGACAAAAATATGGTCGAAGTAGTAGGGCAGCACGAATTGATTGCCGAGGGGATAGGCGATCGCCCCAAAGAGGGGGGAAACACGAGAAGAAATTTTTGTGGGGGTAATGGTGTTCATGGCGGTTTAAAAGTAGGCTTCGACTTGCTTTCAGACTAGAGATTTCGGTGGGAATTCGCGACTGCGATCGTGCCAGTTTACGGAACGACCAGGCTTTAGGGATGGGTTTCACCCCTCACCCGCAGGGTTATCTACGTTTAGAATGGGACAGTTGCGCAAGCGGGTTTCTACGGAGATTTTCAAAAGATAGCCTGGGAGCGATCGCGCCATCCCCAACAACCAGGCAAATTCAGCCCCGTGCAGGGCAAAACCCCATGAGAAAAAAGCCGATGGCAACCTCAAGCGCGACGCTGGGCGAACCAATCCGAGAGGAGGGTCTGACAGGTGGCGGCTTCAATCCCGGCGAGGACAGGGAGACGGTGGTTCGAGCCGGGATGATCGGGCAAATTCAACACACTGCGCACCGTTCCCGTTTTGGGGTCATCACAGCCGTAGACCAGGAGGCCAAGGCGGGCTTGGATGATCGCGCCGGTACACATGGGGCAGGGTTCGAGGGTGACGTAGAGGGTGCAGGGGGTGAGATGCCAATCCTGCAAGGCTTGGCTAGCCTGTTGGATGGCGAGAATTTCAGCGTGGGCGGTGGGGTTGCGATCGCGCTCTTTCCGATTTCCCGCCCGCGCCAGACAATGCCCCCCCTGATCCACCACCACCGCCCCCACCGGCACATCTCCCGCTGCCCCCGCCGCCCGCGCTAATCCCAACGCTTCCCCCATCCAAAACCGATGTTGGGCATAGGCATCAGGCGTTAATTGCGTAATCTCAAAGCGCATACCGTTCTTCACTGCTGCTCAATAATCCTGACCATCGAAGCCGTGGATCGGCGGACTGACCCCGAATCCGATCCTCCAATTCTTACAATAGAAGCACCGCTCATTCTCTCGTGCCCATGCCACAACGCCCCATCTACCTCGACCACAACGCCACAACTCCCGTCGATCCGCAGGTCGTTGCCGCCATGTTGCCCTACTTTACCGAGTCGTTCGGGAATCCATCGAGCAATGGCCATTTTTACGGGTGGGAAGCCGAAGCTGCGGTTAAACTCGCCCGTCAGCACCTCGCCGATGCGATCCACTGCGACCCCGATGAGTTGATTTTTACCAGTGGCGCGACGGAATCCGATAACTTGGCGATTAAAGGGGTGGCAGAGGCTTATTTTCAAAAGGGTCGCCACATGATCACCGTTGCCACGGAACACAGCGCCGTGCTCGATCCCTGCGCCTATTTGGAATCCTTGGGGTTTGAGGTGACGACGCTGCCGGTGCAGGCGGATGGCCTGGTGGATCTAGACGACCTGAGCGCGGCGATCCGTCCGGATACGGTGCTGGTGTCGGTGATGGCGGCCAATAATGAAATTGGGGTGGTGCAGCCCTTGGCGGCGATTGGGGCGTTGTGTCATGAGCGGGGGGTGCTGTTCCATACGGACGCGGCCCAGGCGTTGGGAAAAATCCCCCTTGATGTGGCGGCGATGCAGATCGATTTGATGTCGTTAACGGCCCATAAACTCTACGGCCCGAAGGGGATTGGGGCGTTGTATGTGCGGCGGGGCGTGATGCTGGAGTCCTTGTTACACGGGGCCGGGCACGAGGGCGGCCTGCGGGCCGGAACCGTCTGGGTGAACACCTACCGCGCCGTCAGCTACATGATGCCCTTC
>CAZCWE010000185.1:5084-8126 GCA_964502285.1 uncultured Spirulina sp.
ACCTGGCGGCCCAACTCCACGGCGGCGGCCAGGAACGGGGGCGGCGATCTGGGACACTATCCACGCCGCAGATTGTTGGGTTTGGGGCGGCGGTGGCGATCGCCATGGAGCAGCAGGATACAGAGGCGAAACGGCTGCGGCAGTTGCGCGATCGCCTCTGGACAGCTCTGCAATCCCTCGACGGTATTTTGCTCAATGGTCATCCCACCCAACGCTTGCCGGGAAATCTCAATATCACGGTGTTGGGGGTGAATGGGGCAGCGTTGTTGTTGGGGTTGCAGCCGACGGTGGCACTGTCGTCGGGGTCAGCCTGTGCGAGTACCAACGCTGCGCCGTCCCATGTGTTGCTGGCCTTGGGGCGCAGTGAGGCGATCGCGTCGGCCTCCTTACGGTTTGGCCTCGGTCGTCACACCACTGCTGCTGAGATTGATCGCGTTGCGATCGCCGTCCAAAACACGATCACAGCCCTGCGTTCGTCCCCCTCATCAGCCAAACAGCCCGAAACGTTCAACAATGGTTTATAATGCGGACGTAAGCGTGCGTCAGAATCTGTGTTGGTGTAATTTCCGAAGTTATACCCCAGCAGAGTGAATACCACGTCACCACGTTTTCCAGGCAATCGTCCGATGGATTCTTTAGTTTTCCCGTCGTGCCGCCATTGTCGCTTTTAGCCGCTGCTGTGCAGTCAGCCCCAAGCTAGGGTCGTACTGAATAGCCCAGCGCTCAAACTCTAAATTACGTTGCAGTGTTTTGGCGCGAGTGGCTGAAGGTCTCACCGTTCCCGATGGGGAAACCGTGAGGGGAGTTGTTTCACTGTTCCTCGGTTCCGTTCAGAATTGTTCAGGAGCAGCGGCGTGCCGCCAACCCAAACGTGGGGTTTACCACAAACCTCATGCGATGATTAAGTCCTCACTTGAGGCGCATATACCGTCCTGTTCTGTCAGCACAGCGTTGGTCATGTGTCACCTCACACTCGTTTCGATTTCATTCTGCCACCGACAGATCAGGTAGAACGCTGCGATCGCTACATTACCTGCGAAAAGCGGCCCTTGCGAGGTAGTGATTAGTGGTTTGGAATTGCCTTGATCGACAGAATTTCCCGTTCCGAAAATATGGTTTTGAGCGCGAGTCGCAGGTAACGAGGCCGTTATTTCCAATCACCATCACTTCGGAGTCGTCAGGACATTCAACGACCGAAGCATTCCGCCAGTCTTACCCCCATCAGTGTTGTGGTATGAATTTCCCCCTTTATCCTTGTTTAGCTTGGATCACTCAGAAACTTGGGGTCTCCCGACTTCAGTTTCAAGCATTATTTCACCGTTTAATGTTTCGTTAATTCCTAGGAATTGACAACGGTGAACCCGGAAAATTTTCCAGATTGAGAGCGTTGAAATGGGTTGATTTTTAGTCGGTTCTACGATTAATCCGACCCAAACTCGTTGATGATTAAAACCAAACAATTGCCTAGGTTTCATGCAGTGGTGATCACGGCTGAAACTCTAAGCCTCTTTATTTTCGCTCGTCCTCACTCGATCCTAGATCAACCTCAGTTTTGATGGCATCTAGACTGCGCGAGTTGAGAAGCATTACACGTTTCGAGGAGCTTGCATGCCTAAGCAGATTATTATTGCCGAACAGCACCAGATCGCGGCTGTTTTTAGTGAAGATCAAATTCAAGAGCTTGTTGTCTCGACCGGTACACAACAGGTCAGTGATATCTACCTTGGAACCGTAGAAAATGTCTTGCCCGGTATTGATGCGGCCTTTGTCAATATTGGTGACAGCGATCGCAACGGCTTTATGCATGTGACCGATCTCGGTCCCTTGCGGCTGCGGCGCAGTGCCTCGGCGATTACCGAACTGCTGTCCCCGCAGCAAAAAGTGCTCGTGCAGGTGATGAAAGAGCCGACGGGGAACAAAGGCCCCCGCTTGACCGGCAACATCAGCATGCCGGGCCGCTACCTTGTCCTGATGCCCTCCGGTCGCGGGGTCAACCTCTCGCGGCGGATCGAAAGTGAAGCAGAACGCAGTCGGCTGCGGGCCCTCGCGGTCTTAATCAAACCCGCCGGGATGGGGTTACTGGTGCGCACCGAAGCCGAGGGCAAGGGTGAAGATGAGATTTTAGAGGATTTAGACTATCTCCTTAAACAATGGGAGTCGGTGCAGGCCCAAGCCAGTTCAGCGCGGCCGCCCATGTTGCTCAATCGGGATGATGATTTTATTCAGCGCGTTTTGCGAGATATCTACACCGCCGATGTGAATCGGATTGTGGTGGATTCAGCGGCAGCAGTGAAGCGGGTGAAGCAGCATCTCCGGAATTGGAGTGGGGGCCGGGCTCCCGAAGGAGTGCTGATTGACCATCACCGCGATCGCTTGCCGATCTTAGAATTTTTCCGGGTCAATGCAGCGATCCGTGAAGCCCTCAAACCCCGCGTGGATTTGCCGTCGGGGGGCTACATCATCATCGAACCCACCGAAGCCCTCACGGTGGTAGATGTGAACTCTGGTTCCTTCACCCGCTCCGCCACCTCCCGCGAAACCGTGCTGTGGACCAACTACGAAGCCGCCACGGAAATCGCCCGCCAAATGCGTCTCCGCAACCTAGCCGGGGTGTTGGTGGTGGATTTCATCGATATGGACTCGCGCCGCGACCAACTAGCCCTGCTCGAACATTTCACCAAAGCCCTGGCTGCGGATAAAGCCCGCCCCCAAATTGCGCAGTTGTCGGAATTGGGACTGGTGGAACTGACCCGTAAACGCCAGGGGCAAAACCTCTATGAACTGTTTGGCAAAGAATGTCCCCATTGCGGTGGCTTGGGGCATTTGGCGCGTTTACCCGGGGAAGCAGACCACACCCCCCTAGAGCGTGCCCCGTTGTCGATCGCATCGACTCCCACCACGGTGAGCAAAACGCCTCGGATTTTGGATAAACGTGAGGAGGAGGAGGAAACGCTGTTTGACGGGGAAAGCGAGCATGAGAAATCGCTAGATTTGGTCAATCATCCCAGTTATCAAGACGGTGGCAATACGGGCAATCGGCGG
>CAZCWE010000186.1:0-8087 GCA_964502285.1 uncultured Spirulina sp.
CCCGCAAACGGCAATTCAAAAATGAGCGCGATCGCTACTATGGCCCCTATGTGGATGTGCGATCGCTGCGCAGCACCCTCAACCTCGTCAAACGTATTTTTCCCCTCCGCCAACGCCGCCGCCCTCTGTTTAAAGATCGTCCCTGTTTAAACTATGACATCGGCCGCTGTCCGGGAGTCTGTCAGGAGTTGATTACCCCGGAAGACTATCACAGCATCGTCCAAAAAGTGGCGATGATCTTTCAAGGTCGCTCCGGGGAATTAATCACCCAACTCACTGCCCAAATGGAGCAAGCCGCCCAGGCGTTAGAGTTTGAAAAAGCGGCCCGATTGCGGGATCAAATCCACGGCTTAACGGCCCTCCATGGCGATCAAAAAATGACGCTGCCCGATGATACGGTGTCGCGGGATGCGATCGCCCTCGCCGCCAATGATCAACATTGCTGCATTCAACTCTTTCAAGTGCGGGCGGGGAAATTGGTGGGGCGGTTGGGCTTTTTTGCCCAGTCTCAATCCTTGACCCCCGGCGCAATTTTACAGCGCGTTTTAGAAGATCATTATTGGCGTGTGGATGCCGTGGAAATTCCCAGCGAAATCCTAGTGCAGCATGAGCTACCCGCCGAGGATCTGCTCACCGATTGGCTCACCCAACGCCGGGGGCGCAAAGTCACCCTCCTCACCCCCCAGCGACAACAGAAAGCCGAACTGATCGAACTCGTCGAACGCAATGCCCAATACGAACTCGAACGGACACAGCGGCTGAGCGATCGCAACACCCGCGCCCTCCAAGACCTCACCGAACTCCTCGACCTCCCCGACCTGCCCCAACGCATCGAAGGCTACGACATTTCCCACATCCAAGGCTCCAACGCCGTCGCCTCCCAAGTGGTCTTCACCGACGGCATCCCCGCCAAACAACAGTATCGCCACTACAAAATCCAAAACCCCGATGTCCGCATCGGTCGCTCTGATGATTTCGCCAGCATGGCCGAAGTCCTTGGCCGTCGCTTCCGCAAGTACCGCGATCGCAGCCTGCCCCGCCAGGAAGACCCCGAATTTCCCGATCTGGTGCTGATCGATGGTGGCAAAGGGCAACTCTCCGCCGTGGTGACGATGCTGCAAAAACTGGATGTCCTCGACGATCTCAGGGTGATTAGTCTCGCCAAACGCCGCGAAGAGATTTTCTTACCCGGTGCATCAGACCCCCTCCCCACCGACCCCGATCAGCCCGGCGTGCAACTCCTGCGCCGCGTCCGAGACGAGTCCCACCGCTTCGCCGTCAGCTTCCACCGTCAGCAGCGATTAAAAAGTAGTCGGCGATCGCAACTCGACCAAGTCCCCGGCCTCGGCTTTCACCGCCAAAAACTCCTCCTCGCCCATTTTCGCTCTGTCGATTACATCCGCGCCGCCACCCTTGACCAACTCCAAGCCGTCAACGGCGTTGGCCCCCACCTCGCCCGCGCCATCTACGACTATTTCCACCCCGCCGCCAACGACGCTTCAACCTCCTAACCGGCTCTAACTCACCCTCAACCAATCTCAAATAATTGGCGTAATCGCTGGCGAGCCCACGCTATCATGCTGGGATTTTCATTCGGTGCAATTAACCCCAACTCCCGGAGATATTCTTGGCGTTCTTCGAGTTCGGTTTGGTGATTTTGAAATGCTTGAATAATCTGTTCTCCCAATTTAGGATGCTGCTGGAGCAGGTGCTGAAATCCCGGCTGATTAATCGCAAAAACAAGAGTTTCTTCCAGTGCTCTGACCGAAGCCGTGCGAGGAATCCCTAACATTAATGCCAACTCTCCGAAAAATTGACCCCGGTTTAAGGTCTGAAGTGAGCGATCTAAATCCTTCAAAAAAACATCCACTGAACCCGACAGAATAATATAAAAACTGTCACCGGGATCACCCTCATGAAATAAAATTTCATCTGCTTTTAAGCGTTGTCGATAGCCCTGTTCAATGAGTTGACGCATTTCAAGATCGTTGAAATGTTCAAAATAGGGAACTTGATACAGGTAATGGTGGAGATGTCGGGGTTGAGAGGAGGGAGTCGGCGAGGATGTAGTCGGATCAATGGTCGTCCGTGCCGGGCGATCGATACTGAAGCGAAAGGGTTCAATGCGTTCGAGTTGAATGCGTTGTTTAGGCCAATCAATCTTTGCTTGGCGCAAAAAATATTCGATGGAATAGTAGAGAGAGCTTTGAATAAAGTAGTATTGCTCAACCTTGGGTGTCCACGCCCACAGCACAAATGTATAGCCATCACCTGTAACTTTTCGTAGGGCTACTTGTGGGGTGGGTTGGGTGGCAATATCGCTTTCAAGACTGGCACAATCAAGTAAAATCTCGGTGATGGTGAGGGGATCGCTATGTTCATCCACATCGATTTCAATGGAGAGCCAGCCACCGTTTTGATTGGATGTCCAGTTTGTGATTTTAGAGGTTGTGAGATAGCTATTGGGAACGATTAAGTTTTTCTCGTCTAGGGTTTGAATGACTGTGGTGCGAAAGAAAATTCCGGTAATGATGCCTGTGGTTTTTTCAAACTCAACAAAGTCACCCACTTTCACCTTTGGGTCGAGGAGTAATGTCACGCCGCTGATAATATCATTGGCGACATTTTGCAAGCCAAACCCAATCCCAACCCCCAGACCTCCCGCAATAATAATCAGTGAAGAAAAGTCAAAGCCTGTGCCTTGTAAGACGAGGATAAACCCTAAAAAGCCAATAATATAGCTGCCAAAACTAGAGATCGCTTCTCGACTGCTGAGGTCAATGTTTAAGCGGGGCAGAAGTTGATATTTAATGAAGCTTTTGAGGGTGCGCGAAACTAAGAAGACGATGAAAAAAGCAAAGATGATTTGCAGAATCCAGAGTAATGTTACTTCGGTTTCACCGACCTGTATTAACGGATTCTGAAAGGTTTGAATGATGATGCGCTGGATTTGAGCAAACATAATGATGGTCGTGGGGGGCGATCGCAGCTTCAGACTCGAAGATTCTGGATGTAAACCATCGGGAGGATGCGATCGCTCCCCTGAGATGAATCGTCAATGCATGGGTATTGTAATCGAGCCAAGGGGCTGAAGTCTGCCCATAGAAAACAGGGTGAAGACGGTTCACCCTGTTTTGTGCGGATTCAATTTGAACACAGGCAGCGCGGCTTAATGCTGTGCTGCGATCGCTGCCGCTGCCTTGTCGGGGGTTTCTTCGATCACCTTGTCGATGATGCCGTATTCGAGGGCTTCATGGGGAGACATGAAGTAGTCGCGATCGGTATCTTTTTCGATTTTCTCCAAGGGCTGCCCCGTTTGCTGCACCATGATTTCGTTGAGTTGCCGCTTAATTCGGAGAATTTCGCGGGCCTCAATTTCGATATCCGTGGCTTGGCGACGGCCTTGGGTTCCCCCAAGGGGTTGGTGGATCATGATCCGGGCGTGGGGGAGGGCGAGGCGTTTGCCCTTGGTTCCGGCTCCAAGTAGGAAGGCTCCCATGGAGGCGGCGAGACCCACACAGATGGTCACCACTTCAGACTTGATGTGTTGCATCGTGTCGAAGATGGCCAAACCAGCGGTGACCGAACCACCGGGGGAGTTGATGTACAGGTAGATCGGCTTGCTCGAATCTTCAGAATCGAGATAGAGCATGATCGCGATGATCTGGTTGGCAAGACCGTCGTTGATGCCCCGACCGAGGAAAATGATTCGTTCTCGGTACAGGCGATCGTAGATGTTGATCCAGTCAGAGTACGGCTGACCGGGCATTTGATAGGGAACTCTAGGAACACCAATGGGCATGATAAAAGCGAAGAATGAGGAACAGGGTTTGCAATCAACAGACCGACTAGAGAGCCGGCAAGGCTTTTGGTAAGTCTTTGGAACTTTCCAATACTTTATCGATAATGCCGTAGTCTTTGGCTTGGGGGGGCGTCATGTACAACATGCGATCGGTGTCTTTTTCCAAGCGTTCGATGTCCTGCTGGGTACTTTTGGCCAAAATTCCGAGCATGGCGCGTTTGTTAGCCAGGACTTCTTTGGCGCGGATTTGGATGTCGGAGGCTTGGCCGCGGGCCCCTTGGCGGGGTTGATGCAAGATGATCGTGGAATGGGCGAGGCTGGCGCGACAGCCGCGAGTGCCAGCCGCGAGAATCATGGCGGCGGTTCCCATCGCTTGACCGATGCAGATCGTGTGGATGGGGGGTTTGACGTAGTTCATGGTGTCGCAAATGGCGAAGGCTTCGGTTTCAAAGCCGATCGCATCTCCGCCGTACCAAGATGTCCCCGTGGAGTTGATGTACATGTATATCGGTTTGTCGGGATCATCAAACTGAAGATAGAGCAGTTGCGCAATGATCAGCTCGGTGACATCTAAACCCATCTGATCTTTGTATTCATCTGAAGAGACGAGAGGCAGGCCCAGATAGATGATCCGTTCTTTCAGGAGCATGGAGGGTAAATCTGGGGGCGGTGTGCGATAGTTACCGCCACCGCGATAGGGGGCTTGAACGGCCTGAATCGGTAAGTTCATGTCTAGGTCTGACTCGATAGGGCAAAGGGAACGTTTTAAAACGTGCTCAATGGCTGATTGATAATTATTAAGGCATTTTAGCTTATTTGCCCTGGGCATTTGGCGATCGCAGGCGGCGAGTCAGAAAACCGTGGCGAGCATGGCGCGATCGCACCTAGGCCTGAAAAATCTGGGCGGCGGTGAGTTGCCGTTCTGAACCTGTGACAGATTTGCAAGGTCAGCGGCCGGGTTTCGACGATCCTCAGCCCTCAGACCTTGGCTAAAATGGGGATGCTGTTTGGATTGTGCGGCGAAGGGGTGTGATGGTTGCCGTATATTTGGATGTGTGTTGTCTCAATCGCCCTTTTGATGACTGGATGCAGGAGCGGGTGCGACTAGAGGGAGACTCGGTTTTGAGTATTCTGGAGCGGGTTCGCCGGGGAGAATGGCAACTGATTGCGAGTGATGCGATCGCCGTGGAACTGGAAAAAATGCGAAATTTGGAGAAAAAAACGAGCATCCTTGATCTTTTAGGGTTAGCAACAAGGAGGCAAGCAATCAATGCAGCGGTGGAGGAGCGTTCACGACAACTGGAGGGTTTAGGATTTGGGCTTTTCGATTCGTTTCATCTGGCTTGTGCTGAAGCGGCTGGGGCGGATATTTTTCTGTCTACAGATGATCGTTTGCTCAAAACGGCTCGCAGGCATGAACGGCGACTAGAGGTCGCGACAGGTAATCCAGCGGTGTGGCTCATTAAGGTGTTACAGGATCGATAAAAAGGAGTGACTGATGATGAATGCAGTGGAGTTACGAGAGAAGGGCTATCAGATTTTAGTTCACCATTTAGGACAGTCTGATGCGATTCGTTTTTTACAGCAAATGGGCTGGGGTCAGGGGGATTATACGCAGGAACGGCGGGAGATTGTGGGGTCGGTGACGCGGGAAGAGTTTTTGCAGGAGTTGGGTAGGGTGAGGAATCTCTAGCTCTAGTCATCCGGTTTCTGATCTGAGTCTAGAATGAGGATGCTGTTTGGATCGTGCGGCTATGGATGAGCAACGGGTGTCGGCGTATCTCGCTTTAATTCAGGAACTTCTCGATTGTCCCAATGAGGCAAATGACGTTCTTAACCGCCATTCGGATTTGGTGGATGGGGGGTTTGTGGAGGTGTGCGCGGCGGTGGCGGCGCAGTTGCAGGGGGAGGGGCAGGAGAATCAGGCGGGGTTTTTGCGGGATGTGGCGCAGGGTGTGGGGGCGTTTGAGGTCTATGAAAAGATAGGGCAAAATCAACAAGAAACATTAGAAAACTTTTGGGAAAAACTTCTAAAAGCCAACATGCAGGGTGGTGCAACAGCAGTGCATCAGGTAATGCGGCAAAACATGGAGTTAATTATTCCCGCTTTCAAAGAAACTATTGTCCAGTCTGTACCAAGACTTCTTACTCAGAATCCTAATAATACTCAAGGGGTAGCAACCTTAATTGAACAGCTTTGTATTTGTATGATGACATTTCCCGATGGTCAATATGCAGAAATTCTAGAAATTGCTATTCAGGGTTATGGAATAGTGTTTACACTGCAAGCCAATTCTGCCGCCGACCAAGCGCGAATTCTTTTGAATCGAGGGAGCGCCCAACTCACCCAAGCCAAAATGGGCATCAACCCTGTTTCTAATCTCCAAAAGGTGATTATTGACTACGATAAAGCTGCCAAAATTCAATATCAGTTGGGGTTATATAATGATCTCTCCATAACTTTCATGAACCGAGGGACTGTTCACCTGACTCAATCTCAGATAGGTATTGACTCTGTTTCTAATCTCCAAAAGGCGATCACCGACTACAATAAAGCTGCCAAGATTCAACATCAGTTGGGGCTACATAAGAATCTTGCCACAACCCTCAATAATCTAGGTAATGCGCTCCTTGACCAAGCTGGATTAGGCATTGACTCTGCTTCTAATCTTCAGAAAGCAATCACCAACTTCAATGAAGCTGCTAAGATACAGCAACAACGAAGATTAGAAAAAGACCTTTCTTCTACTCTCAATAATCGAGGGAATGCTCATCAAACCCAAGCCAAGATGGGCATCAACCCGGCTATGAATCTGGAGCAGGCGATCATAGATTATAGTGATGCTGCCGTTATTATGCAACGGTTGAGTCTACATAAAGACTTCGCTCAAACTCTCATGAATCGAGGGAATGCTCGCCAAACCCAAGCTGACATGAATATTACTCCTATTCCTAATCTCCAAAAAGCAATTACTGACTACAATTTATCCGCCACCATTCGGCAACAGTTGAAACTAGATCAAGACCTTGCCCAAACTTTTATGAACCGGGGGAATGCTCATCTCACGCAAGCTGAGCTAAATGTCGCTCCTGCCACCAACCTCCAAAAAGCAATTACTGACTACAATTCATCCGCCACCATTCGGCAACATTTGAAATTAGAAAAAGCTCTTTCCCAAACTTTTATGAACCGAGGCAATGCCCGTCTTTATCAAAGTAAAATGGGTATTGATCCAGCAATCAATCTCCAGTGGGCGATCACCGACTACAAGCATGCTGTAACTATTCAGCACAAACTGGCGTTAGAAAAAGACATCTCCACTACCCTCAATAACCTAGGGGCTGCCCGCCGCACCCAAGCCGGGATGGGCATCGACCCGGCGGCTAATCTCCAGAGGGCGATCACCGATTTTGATGCCTCCGCTGCGATTATGCAGCAGTTGGGGTTAACCCGCGACCTAGCTAACACTTGGAACAACTTTGGGTTTGCTTACCAAGTTCAATCGCGTTTATCTGATAACAGTTCCGATCAGAAACACCAAGCCCTCGAAAATGCCTACCGGAGCTTCCGAGCCGCCCTCACTCAGGTGGAAGCCCTGCGCGGGGAAATTGGAGCCGACAGCGAAGCCTATAAGCGCAACTTTAACGAAGAGTGGAACAAGGTCTATCGGGGCATGGTGGCGGTGTGTCTAGAGTTGGGGCGCAAGAGCGATGCGCTGGAATATGTCGATCGCAGCAAAGCCCGCAACCTCGTGGAACTGATGGCGATTCGTGATGCCTATCCTGAAGGCGTGATCTCCGCTGAAGATCAACAACGCTTAAACGCCCTCAAAACCGCCATTTTCCTCGAAGAACGCCGCCTCCAAACCACAGCCAACCCCGACCCCACCCACCTCAACCACCTCCGCCAAGAAAAACAACACCTCGAACCCTACAAGCCCCTCCAGTTCAACGCCATGCAAGGCCTCCTCGATGACGAAACCGCCATCCTGGAATGGTATATCCTAGGCGATCAATTCCTCACCTTCACCCTCACCCGCCACACCCTCAAACTCTGGACATTCCCCCAAGAAGACCTAGACCAACTCATCGCTTGGGGTGAAACCTACTACAACGCCTACCGCACCCGCAACAAAAGCCAATGGCGCGAAACCCTCGCCCAACGCCTCGCCGAACTCCCTCCCATCCTCCACCTCAATGAAATCCTAGCGACCCTCTTTGACATCCTCCCCACCTGCCAAAAACTAATCCTCATCCCCCACATCTACCTCCACCTCTTCCCCCT
>CAZCWE010000187.1:0-1575 GCA_964502285.1 uncultured Spirulina sp.
ATCAAGAGGCCTATCACGACGCGGTACAGTTCAAAACCGAAGCGATCAGCCTTTTTGGGTTTGGCTATTTATCCCTGGCAGAGCGGGCAAAAGCGGAACAACTCTACGGGTGTTGCTGCCATAAGATTTTCAATCTTGTGCGCCATCAAACCCCAATTCCCGACGATTTAAACGACCTGGAACAGAGCCTGACTGCCACCTACACCGCCAATTTATCCGTCTTTCAATCGGCTCCGGATAGTTGGGCGATCGCGCAATTGTTCCCGATCATGCCCATCCATCGCCTCACCGAAGAACCCACCGAGCGGGCGATTCTCGCGGATTTAACCTGCGATAGTGATGGCAAAATTGACCGCTTTATTAATGCCCATCATGCCAAAACTGGTCTTGAACTCCATGCCTTAAATGTGGATGCAAATCATCACCAAGAGCCCTACTATTTGGGGATGTTTCTCGTGGGAGCCTATCAGGAAATCATGGGGAATTTGCATAATCTTTTTGGGGATACAAATGTGGTGCATATCAAGATGACCCCCAAGGGTTATCACGTTGAGCAGGTGGTGCGGGGGGATACGATGCGCGAGGTGTTGGGTTATGTGCAATACGACGCGGATCACCTGATGGAAACCCTGCGCCAACGCACGGAAATCGCCCTCCAAGAGCAGCGCATCACCCTCGCGGAATCCCAACGCCTGCTCCAAACCTATGAACAGAGTCTGAATAGTTATACCTACCTGACGGCGGGGGAATCGGGCTAGCCCCTGGGGTTGAAACCCCAGGCTCATAGCAAAAGTAGGCTAAAGCCCACTACGACCGAAAATTCCAGAACCCATTTGAACGGGTTTGAGCGATGAGCCAGGAACTTGAGTTCTGGGCGGATGAAGAGGGCAGCTTTAACGTTATGTATAAGCAGTAGTCCGCTGGGTGAGGGGCTTTTGATTCTGGTGGTTAGGGGTTGGCGAGGTGGGCAGGGATGAGGTAACGGATCAGGGCTAACCCGAAAAGCCAGAGGAAGAGGGAGGGGCTGGCTTCGGGGATGGGGGTTGTGGGTTCAGGGTCTTGCGTTTCGGGGTCTTTCGGGGTGAGGAGATAGATATCGCCGCTCATGCCGGTGAGGAGTCCGTTGGAGGCGATCGCTAAAATCTGTCCCTGGTCATTAATCGCCATGGCTGCCCGCAGCCGGTAGTTCACCGAGCCATAGAGAGGATGGGTCGTGGAGGAGGTAAAGCCCGTGAGTTGGTTAAGGTCGTAGCTTTGGCCATCGTCCCAGAGCATCGCAGTCCAACCAATGCGGCCAACGGTTTGGTTTTGGAGGTTGCGATCGTAGGTGTGGGCGGCAGTCTCTGACCAAAACTGATTGGTATCAATGGAGAAGGGAGAATCGGGCCAGGCGTGCCGCTGCGCAAGCTCTATGGCATGCCGATGGCGTTCGGCGTGCCGACGACCTGCCCGGCTCCGAGGCCCCAGCGGCCTGGCTCGAATGGCTGCGAAGCGGAGCCGCCTTCCTGGGACGCCGGCCGGCCGCCGGCAATCTCTGGTTGCCAGGGCCATGCCGGTCCGGCTACTCACTGCCCC
>CAZCWE010000187.1:1585-8073 GCA_964502285.1 uncultured Spirulina sp.
AACCCAACTGTTGGCTACCCGGTAATTGAACGAGCACTTGATTTTGGTCATTGATGCCGTAGGCCTGGGATAGGCCTAAATTGATGCGATCGCCCGTATTCAGGTTATACCCGTAGACGGTTCGACTGTTGCCCATGGCTTGACTGAAGACAGTCCACCCGTCTTCGCTAATGCCTAGCACTCTCGTGTCGCCCTGGGGATTCATGCCGTACTGACCGAGGTAAACGCCTCCCTGTTCAACATCCCAAGCGTAGGACTGACGGCCGAGGCCACCGCCCTGCACGGCGTAGGTCATGATCTGATAGGCGGCTTGACCCTGATTGTTTAAGTCAAAGCCAGTGGCGAGATACTCTTGACCAAAGGCTGCAACAGAAGCCATTGATGAGCTGTAGCCGGGGAGGCGGGTGGCGGTGTAGAGGGAGGCAGCGGCGGCGGTGGTGGTGCTGAGGCAGACCAGGGCAACGCTACTGAGGGAAACGAGGCAGGGTTTGAGGGAAAACATGGGAAGATGTCCTACGCATAACGGGAGCGATGGGGCTAGGGGATACAGGGCGGTTTTTCGGGCGATCGCAGGATTCGGGCGCAGCGGAGGGATGGACAAAATGCGCTGAGTATATCGACCTAGGCCGTTTTCTCCAGTCTAACCAGGGGGCTGAGGAGCGATCGCACTCCACGATCATTTTGTAATAGTCTCCCCCTTCTCGTGCCGCAGTCCCCCAAGACCAACCCTGTCGCGCGAGAATCGGGCCAAGCCAGAGGACAACACCCCCTAGAATGGAAGATCAATCATTTAAACGCAGTATCAACGGATTTAACGTAGACGAAACATGGGTAAGACGATTTGGGAACTGGATTTTTATTCGCGCCCCATCTTTGATGAGAACCGCAAAAAACGCTGGGAAGTGCTGATTTGTGAGAGTCCGATGGATGTGACGCAAGCACCCGATACCCTGTTTCGGTTTAGTCGCTTCACGGATAATCAATCGGTGAATTCGGCGTGGTTGAAAGGGGCGATTGACGCAGCGATCGCCCAAGCCCCGAACCCGCCCCAAAAAATCCGCTTTTTCCGCCGCCAGATGAACAACATGATCCTCAAAGCCTGCGAGGATGCCGGGATTCCCGCCGCCCCCAGTCGGCGCACCTATGCCCTGACGCAGTGGCTCGACGAACGCATGACATCGGTGTATCCCCAGGAAGAGGGCTATGATGCCAGCGCGGCCAAATCCTCGACGGTGCAATATCCGGCGATGAATGCGATCGCGCTTCCCGATGCCGTGCGGGGTGATAAAGCGGATCGGTGGGCGATCGTTTCCCTGCCTGCGGGGGATTTTGCCGAACTGCCGGACTGGGACATTGCCTTTGGCGAATCGTTTCCCCTCACCATGCTCGGTGTCGAGGATCAAACCCCAATTCCCGGACTGATCGTCTTTTCCCCCCGCGCCATGCCCCTCGCCGGTTGGATGTCAGGTTTAGAGTTGGGGTATCTCCATGTGGAAACGAAACCCGTGCCGCGTGTTTGGCTGGAAACGGGAGCCAGCGATAGCTGGATTTTGGTGGATCTGAAAACCCCCGACACCCTCAAGGAGGGCCAGGAGTTTGAAGCCGCCGTGGCCCGCGCCCACGGTGTCCACTTTCTCGCCATCCAATCCCCCCAAGACTCCGAAGCCTTCGCCGGATTTTGGCTGCTGAAAGCGCCGTAACCTTTTCTGAGTGACATACTCCCGACGCTCATGCTACGCATAGAGCGCGGGCTTCTCCATCCCGTTGCCGAGACTGCGCGTTTTTGATTCAATCCATGGATTGGGAGCAGAGGTCGGTTTTACCCTCGCTCATGGTGGGTTGAGGGTCGAGGGATGGAGGGGCAAGGGGGGCGGTTGAGGGGGTGGGTTCCTCTGCCGGTTCTGGGGTGGGGTCTTCCTGCTCAGCGCGGCGACGTTTGAGCAACCACGGGATTGCGATCGCCACCACGATCACGCCCAGCACCACAAACCCAAATTGCGTCATCCAGGCCACCACCTGCGCCAACGGCACGAGCCGCCCCGCAAAAAATGAAAACGTCACTGTAATCACCGCCCACACCGTCGCCCCGCCCAAATTACAGAGCAAAAACTGACGGTAGGGCATTTCGGCAATTCCCGCCATCGGCCCGGCAAAAATCCGCAGCAACGCCACAAACCGCCCAAAAAAAACCGCCCGCGCGGCATTCTCACTAAATTGGCGACGGCTTTCGATCAACTGGGCCTCAGAAATCCGAAACAGACGACCGACACGCAACAACATCGGCCAGCCGCCCCATTTCCCAATCCAATAGCCAAAATTGTCCCCCAGCACTGCGCCGCTAATCCCGCAGAGCAACACCCCCCAATAGCTGAGGTCGTGAATCCCGGCCAAAAAGCCACCGACGATAATGATGGTTTCACCGGGCAGCGGAATCCCCGTATTTTCGAGCGCAATTCCCAAAAAGATGACCCAATAACCGTAGCGTTGGGCAAGCTCTTGGATGGCATCGAGGGGCAAAAATTCCAAGGACATCCCTTTTTTACAAATGTTTACCTGTCCCTACTATCTTGACGCGCTAGCCCATCCCCTGTCAATTGCGAATCGCCACTCACGGCCTCGGTAGAGGGCACAGCAGGGTCAAGTTAATCAAGGCTTAATTCTTGTTTATCTAGGGGATAATCCGTCCCAATTTCTGGCCGAGCAGCCCCAATTAACCGAGATCGCGCAAAAGTTTCGCCAGATGCTCGGCACTGTCGCGGGTGGCGAGGGTGGCGGCACTGTGGGCCATGGCAGCGAGGCGATCGCGCTCCTTCAGAAGGGTGAGCACCTCGGTTTCTAGGGTAGTCGTGGTGAGGGTCTCTTGGCGCAGAACGATCGCTGCCCCCGCATCGACAAAGGCTTTGGCGTTGAAATATTGGTGATCTTCAGCTGCAAAAGGGTAGGGAATCAGCACCGCCGGGGTTTGGGTAATCGCCAATTCCGTGAGCGTCCCGGCCCCGGAACGCCCGATCGCTAAATCGGCCCGCTGCATCAAGCCCGCCATGTTGTGGTGAAAGGGTTGGGCGAAGTAATGGGGATGGCGAAAGGTGTCGGCATCGGGGTCGCGATCGCCCGTCAAATGCACAATATACGCCCCCGCTGCCAACCAAGCCGAGGCACAGTCACGCACCAACTGATTCACCGCCACCGCCCCCTGAGACCCACCCACAATCACCAACAGCGGCACACCATCCGGCACGTCAAACCCCAAGGGCTGCGGACTCAAAAACGTTTCCCGCACCGGGGTACTCGTCCACAGGGTTTTTTGGCGCGGCAGGTAGGGGATCGCCGCATGGAAACCGACCGCCACTTGGGTGCAAAGCCGTGTCAAGAGGCGCGTCACCTTACCGGGAATTGCGTTGGACTCATGCAAAACCACCGGAATCCCCGCCCACCGCGCCGCCAAAATCGCCGGAGCCGCAATATAGCCCCCGGTGGTAAACACCACATCAATCTTTTGGCGGCGAATCAATCGCTTGACGCTGAGGGTGGCGGTGATTAGGCGTTGGACGATTTTCAGCCAATGGAGACCGGGTCGCCCTTGAAAGCCGCTGACGGTGATGGTGTGGAGCGGGTAGTGGGGCGGGATTAGGGTTTGTTCGAGGCGATCGGGCACGCCGAGCCAATCAATCTTGGCCTCGGTCAGGCGTTGGGCGACGGCGAGGGCGGGGAAGATGTGGCCTCCGGTCCCACTTGCGGCAATCAAAACATGCATGAGTTATAGTGAGTTTGTCTAAACTCCAGTAATTCAACCTATCATCAATGGGTAACTTTGCTCTGAAACCTGTTCTCCTCTCTGGCCTCTTAAGCGCAGGTCTCCTCGGCGGTTTTACCCCGGCCCTCTACGCTCAAACCACCGAATCGCCGCAGTCGAATCTTGAAACGACCCTTGATGAACTCGAAGCCGCTGCGAATCGCAAAGACCTCGATGCAGTGATGGAATTTTATAGCCCGACGTTTAGAACGGGTGATGACCTTGCGGCTAACGCGATGCAGCAGGGACTGCGCACCCTGTGGCGGGATTATCGGACGTTGAACTATGACATTGAGGTAGAAAATTGGCGCGTTGAAGGGGATGAATGGATCGCTGAAACGGTGACCCGTGTGTCCGGGACTCGCTACGATGGCCGGAAGCCGGTGCGCTTGAGTTCGGTGGTGCGATCGCGCCAATATATCGACCGCCAAACCCAACGCATCCAACGCCAAGATATTCTCGCAGAGCGAACCCTCGTCTTCCTCGGCGAAACGCCCCCCGAAGTGGATGTCCATCTGCCCGAACAGGTGCGACGGGGTGAATCCTTTGATTTTGATGTGGTGGTGCAAGAACCCCTGAACGGGGATCTCCTCCTCGGCGCTGCCCTCGAAGAACCGATCACCGCTGCCTATCTCAGCGATGCTGATTTTGAGTTGGAATTACTCCAAGCGGGCGGCATTTTCAAGCGCGGCCAAATTGACCGCCGGGATGGCGATCAGTGGTTTTCCGCAATTTTGGTGCGGGGCGGCGGCATTACCCTCGTGACCCAACGAGTCCGGGTGGACTAGATGCGTTCCCGCTGGGCTGGCTGAATCCCGTCTATCACGATCGCTTCACCGCATTGAGGAGCGATCGCACGCCCTGATGAAGCCAGGGCGTATTGTAAATCGACTGCCGGAGTTGAAACTGCAACGCCCGCATGGGTGAGTAGTCCGAATAGGTGGCGTGGTAGCGCATCCCCTTGTAGGTCTGGTAATGGGCCGGGCGAGCTTTGAATAAATTACCAAACTCAAACTGAGCGGGTAAATAGTGCGCCGTCAGAGACTTGCGCGAAAAGCGCGGATCTTGGGTCGGGAGGGAGCCGTGGATCACTTTTGAATTAAAAAACAGCACATCCCCTTTGCGCAGATCCGGCGCAATCACCCGGTCTAGGTTCGCATCCACATAGTCCCGAATCCGCTGCGCCCATTCGCCATGGGACATCTCAGGATTCCCATCCCGAAAATCTTGATTGTCCTCCGCCTCTGCCATCACATAAAACCGCCCCGCCTCTGCGGCAATATCTTCGAGGGCAATCCAAGCGATCGTTAAATGGCCGTGGGGAATACTGTCGAGATACCACCATTCTTGATGGGGAAAGGTGGCGGTATTGGCATCAAAGAGCATCCCTTGCATCAGGTTAAAGGTTTCAAACCCGGAAATTTCACTGAGCGTGTTGCGCATTTCCAGACTACAGAGCACGTCTTTAATGCTGTTACTGAAATCAGGATATTTTTTGTAATTATGAACGTCTAAGAAGGATTCTTTAATGTGACCATATTGGTCAATGGTGCTTTTTTCGTAGGTGTAGGTGTTTTGGCGAAAAAAGGGATGACGAGCAGTAACAATATCGTTTTGATAAAAGTGTAGAACAGCATCTAAACGTGCGTGTGGAATTAAGTTGCGCACGACGACATAACCGTTTTTTTGATAGAACGATTGAAACTCGGACGGAGAAAGTTCTTGTAACATCGTGATCGTGTTTCTCTGGTTGACATTTTTCTCAAAGCTCAGGCCATAGCTTTGCTTGAATGAGATATCGAGGGGCGCATCACTGGGGTCATCCAGATCACCCAGGGAGTCATGGCAAGCTGCCCAATGTTTACCCACTGCGATCGCTGCCCGTGCCTTGCCCACTGTCACAGCTTGCAATCAACACCCTCCCAAAGATCTCGACAACGGGCAGCCACAGCACATCTCCTGCTACAGATAGCGGCTGGCCATTTTCATCGCATCGGCAAGATCCACATCCCCATCGCCATCTGTGTCTAGGAACGAGTTGAGGACAGCATTATTGGCACTGCCATCGGTGGGCGTGCCGCTCTGGAGAAACTGCAACACCAAGGGGATCAAGCTGGGTAAAAGACCCTGGATCGTGGCGGCAGGAAGTCCGGTTTTCTCGGACACTTCACCAATCAGGCTTTGGACTTGCCCTTGACTGAGCAGCAGATTAACCACTTGGGCGTTGGGTTGTGTGCCGCTGTATTGATTAACCAAATTTTGGGCGACGGCAGCGCCTTGGGTGTTCTTTTTTTCCTGGAGACCCGATCGCACATATTTGCCAACAATGCCCATGGCGGTCTGCATCGCGTCGGGGTTGGCTTGGGTGGTTTGGCTCAATTGTTGGACGGTGTTTAAAATGCCGCCGAGTTGATTGGGGCTGGCCTGAGCGTTGGGATCTTGGATCGCGCCTAAGAGGGCGTTGACTAGACTCATTGTGCTTGCTGAATAAGAGATTGAATCTAGGGTAACGGGGGAGAGCCGGGGACGGGTGTATCTATTATCAAAAATTGACACAGCACCTTGTGAGGCTAGGGGGCGCAGTCCGTTCTGCGCGGGGGAATATGCACCCCTTGGCCGGTCTAGATCTTCATTGAGAATTTGCGATGGAGGATTCGTAGGGAGTATGGACGTTGAACATGGGGGAAATGTTAAT
>CAZCWE010000188.1:0-8062 GCA_964502285.1 uncultured Spirulina sp.
GCGCGTTTCCGCACCGCAACGGGAAGGGCTAAAGCCCGACAACGACAAGCCTATCAGAATTAGAGAAGTGGACTACTTCGCGGCTCCCGATCGAAGGGGCAAGATGAGTGAGCAGTCTCGGCGTTTCGTTACATTTTTTGACTAAAATTTGACCAACCCGTAACAGGACATTAACGAACCTAAACTTTACCTTAAAAGATGGGAGGGAAATGGTGATTCTTAACCCAAACGCGATAGGCTCAAAGGATGCAGCTCTTTGAGTTTGCACATCCATCCTGAGGCTGAATTCCGTTGAAATCATTCCCTAAATATCAAGCAGGATAATCACGATAATTCACTGACTTTCTTGATTGGTGCTTGAATTTTAGGGGTTGCGAGACTGAGCAATTAACTGTCTAGGAACGGTGTTCTTGGGAGATAAATGGTTGATTCTCAGCGGTCTCATTCATCCTCAACCCTCGTTTCATCCAAGGGTATTCCTATGACTAGAAATCTTGACCGGATGCGTAATGTTGCCATTGTTGGCCCCTATTCCAGTGGCAAAACGACATTACTTGAAAGTATTCTGGCGGTCAGTGGTGCGATCGCCCGCAAAGGCAGCATTAAAGACGGCAACACCGTCAGCGACAGCACGCCCGAAGCCCAGGCACGGAGCATGAGCGTTGAAGTGTCGGTGGCGAGCACCACCGACGGCGAGACGGAATTGAATTTTTTAGACTGTCCGGGGTCGATTGAATTTGCCCAAGATACCTACAATGCGCTGGTGGGGGCAGGATCTGCGATCGTGGTGTGTGAAGCGGATGTGGCGAAGGTGCTTACCCTCGCGCCGCTGTTTAAGGTTTTAGATGATTGGGAAATTCCCCATCTGGTGTTTATTAATAAGCTCGATCGCTGCCGGGATAGCGTCATGGAAATTTTCCAGGCGTTGAAATCCGTCTCCAGTCGGCCCCTGGTGCCGCAACAATACCCGATTCGGAAGAATCTGGATTTAATTGGCTATATTGACCTGATCGACGAGCAAGCTTATCACTACCATCCGGGGCAAGCGGCAGATCCTGTGCCTCTCCCGGCGGAATTGCAAGCCGAAGAACAGGCCGCCCGCGATGAAATGCTCGAAACCCTGTCCGAATTTGACGATCATCTCCTCGAAGAATTGCTCGAAGATATCCCACCCTCGAAGGACGAAATTCTGCGGGATCTCAAACAGGATGTGAGTGCTGATCTGATTGTGCCGGTGTTTTTAGGGATTGCGGAGCAGGACTATGGGGTGCGTCCGTTGTTGAATGCGCTGGTGCGGGAAACCCCTGATCCGACGGTGACGGCGCAACGGCGCGGCTTGGCAACCACGGGCGAGGGGGACGCGATCGCTCAAGTCCTGAAAACCTACTACGGCAACAGCGGTAAACTCTCCCTCGTGCGGATTTGGCAGGGGACGATCACCGACGGCATGACCCTGAATGGCGAGCGGGTGGGCGGCATTTATCACCTGATGGGGGGTCAACAGAACCCGGTGAACGCGGCCCATGTGGGGGAATTAGTGGCGTTGGGGCGGTTGGAAACGGCCCAAACCGGCGACACCCTCAGCAGTGGTACGGTGCAGGCCCTACCGACAGCAGATGCGATCGCACCGGTCTATGCCCTCGCGATCATGCCTGAACGCCGCAAAGATGAAGTAAAACTCAGCAGTGCGCTCAATAAACTGATCGAAATTGACCCCTCCCTCCATTGGGAACAGCACGGCGATACCCGCGAGATCATCCTCTGGGGCCAAGGTGAGATTCATCTCCAAGTGGCCCTCGATCGCCTCAATCGACAGTTCAACCTGCCGATGACCACCCATCTCCCCCAAATCCCCTACAAAGAAACGATCCGCAAAGCCACCACCAGCCACGGCCGCTACAAACATCAAAGCGGTGGCCATGGCGCGTTTGGCGATGTATTCCTCGACATTCAACCCCAGCAACGGGGCGAAGGCTTCCAGTTTACGGATTCGATTGTTGGGGGTGTGGTGCCGAAGCAATACATTCCGGGGGTGGAAGTGGGGGTGCGCGAGTACCTGAGCCAAGGGCCGCTGGGTTTCCCGGTGGTGGATGTGGCGGTGAACCTGAGCAATGGGTCGTACCACAGTGTGGACAGTTCCGAGCAGGCGTTTCGTCAGGCGGCGCGGATTGCGATGACGGAGGGGATGCCCCACTGTAGCCCGGTGTTGTTGGAGCCGGTGCTGACGGTTAAGGTGGCTGCGCCCAATGAGTTCACCGCGAAGGTGTTGCAGTTGGTGAGCGGCCGACGGGGCCAGATCCTCGGTTATGAAGCCCTGGACGGCTGGAAAAATTGGGACAATGTGACGGCGTATCTGCCCCAAGCGGAGATGCAGAATTTTATTGTGGAGTTGCGATCGCTCACCCTCGGCGTCGGCTTTTTCCACTGGGAACCGGATCATCTCCAAGAAGTCCCCGATAAAGTGCGCGATGCCGTTCTCGCCAAAGCAGACGAGGCTTAATCCTCATGTCCGCAGGGAAACCACAGACGGATTTCCCTGCTGCGGCGCAACCGTTACCCGCAAGAATACTGAAAATGTAACGAAATGTTGTCAACTCACCGCAAGGGTTGTTAAGGTCTAAGTAATTCCTTCCCTTAATGAATGTTATTCATTACGAGAACGTAAAAAAGAGGCGTATTTCCCCACGCCTCTTTTTTGTGTCTGAAATAATTTGGACTGAAGGCAAGGGCTTAATCCGGGGGCTTGTTCATCAGCGTGCTCAGGCTGGTTTGAACCGCTTGGGAGAGTTCTGTCACCTGGGGCGTGACATCATCAAGGGTACTGCTTGGATCAACCGGGAGACGCAGACTGACGGCGACCCAGGGCACGCGCTGATGCCGTAATTGGGCCCACTGATCGCGCCAAAACCAATGGGCAGTCGAAAAATGCCCCCCATCATCAAAGGCATACCATTGGGCAACCACCACAGTTTGCCGTGAGGCGACGACGCGAGTTTCAGGCGAGTCGCGGGCGATGAAGATGCGAGCGTGAACCGTGGCAGCGGGGTCATCGGTGGTGAAAGTGTGCGATCGCACCTTGTCCGGTTGCCATTGATAAAACCCATCCACATCTGACCATTCCACCCCCGGCGTTTCCTTCGGCCCCGTTTGGGGAAACAGCATCAACAACCCCACTCGCTGCCCAGGCGAGGTCAAGGTTTGCACCGACCATTCATGACTGCCCACCCGGAGTTTTGCTTGGTCGGGACTATCCCAGCCCGGCACAGCGATGCCCCTGTTGCGGAGTTCCCGTAACGCGCCCAAGTTCGGCACGGGTGGGAGTTCCTGCCAGAAGCGTTGACCTGTGGTGCTGAGGATGAACCCCATGATCAGCATCACGAGCAATACCCCGGTGATCAGCATTCGGGGCAGCGTGCGGCGCTGGGTTGAGGGTTGCACGGAATTGAGTTTTGCCATTATGACCGCCCCGATCGATCGGATTTACCCGGCAACAGACCCGCATAGTTAATGATGCCGTCCCCGCTGCCCTGTTGATAATAGTTCGTGATCCGTTCAATGCCATCGAGCCACGCCACCACCAGCAGCAACATCACGAGGGAAATTAAGTCACCGCCGAGGCCTTCATGAGTCCAGTCGAAGGCGTTGTAATAGCCCATGCCGTAGAGGTAGGTGAGGATTGTGTTGCGGAGGATATTAATGAAGACGCTAATCAACACAGTTCCCGCGAAGAAACTGAGGACTTTGGGGCGCGATCGCCAGGTTCCCGTCCAATGCAACAAAATCCCGCCAATATACAAGCTCGTAAACAGCATTTTCAAGCCCGCACAATAGGGAGCCACTTCGATCAAACGGTCTTGGACGGTGATATAAATCCCCGACACCGCCACATCCGGAACCCCCAACACCTGCAAAATAAAGCCAGCCGTACCAGCGATCAGGGTTTGGAGGGGAAGAGTCGAGGCGGAAAGCAGGTAAGGGATGGCGTTGGGGGTGGCAAACCAGACAAAGAGGAGTGGAAAGGCTTGGAGTTTCAGACCCGGCACACCTTTCAAGCTTACACAGAGACCCGTTAACACCACCGGCAACGACCAGCCAATCATTTCCCCTGTGCCAAACAGGTAGAGCAACGCCCCCAACCCCAGCAGAGCAAACCCCGCCGGGTGAACCGCTGAGGGCAGCGCGTGCCATTTTTTCCGATGTTCCCAGGTCAGATAGGCGGCATAGGGCAAGCCGATGAGGCCATGGCTGAAATATTCATGTTCGATGCTGATGCTTTTGTTGAGCCAGCCATCCACCCAATGCCACAGCAGCGGCGCATAGAGGGCGGCCAAGAGTGCCAGCAGCAGACCATAAAACCAATGGCGCTGGAGGCGATTTTGGTTGGGGGCGAGGGTGTCAGTCATAGGGTCAAGCGGGAGAGCGAGGGTTAAGGATAGCGCGGGGGGTGTTGATCGTCAGGAGATGGGCAGCGGGAGCCACCGTTAGGCATCCGTATTTAGGAATCTGTGACGGCCTGTTGAATGGCAGCGATGACGGTTTGGGTTTGGGTGGGGGTGAGGCCCGGATACATGGGCAGGGAAAGGATGGAGTGGGCGAGGTGTTCCGCGACGGGAAAGTCGCCGGGATGATAGCCCAGATGGTGATAGGCGGGTTGGAGATGGCAGGGGATGGGGTAATGGATGCCGGTTTGGATGTCTTGGGCGGTGAGGCGATCGCGCAATTGATCCCGGCTCACCGTCGCGGTTTCCTCCACCCGAATGATGTAGAGGTGATAAATATGCCCGGCCCCGCTGGCATTGACGAGGGGACGAATGCCGTGGGGAGCGAGGGGGGCAAGGCCGTTGTCATACTGTTGCGCGGTTTGGTTGCGGGCGGCGTTCCAGTCTTTGAGGTGGGGGAGTTTGAGCGTTAAGATTGCTGCTTGCAAATTGTCCAAGCGGCTATTGGTGCCCCAATCGCTGTGGACGTATTTTTCCGCCGCGCCATAGTTGCGATAGGTGCGGATGGTGCGGGCGATCGCTGCATCCGCAGTGAGCACCATGCCGCCATCCCCAAAGCAGCCCAGGTTTTTACTGGGATAAAAACTATAGGCGGCCGCCGTGCCGAGGCTCCCGGCAATCCGGCCCCCGCGCTGGGCCAGGTGGGCTTGGGCGGCATCTTCAAACAGCAGGAGGTGATGGGCAGCGGCAAAGGTGCAGAGCGCGTCAGGATCAACCATTTGGCCGTAGAGATGTACCGGCACGATCGCCGCCGTGCGGGGGGTGATGGCCGCAGCGGCAGCATTGAGATCAATTAACGCCGTGTCGGGGTCGCAGTCCACCAAAACCGGGGTGGCTCCGGTGCGGAGAATGCCGATCAATGTGGCGATGAAGGTGTTGGCAGGGGCGAGAACTTCATCCCCTGGGCCAATGCCACAGGCCCGCAGACCAAGGGCGATCGCATCTGTTCCGGAAGCAACCCCCACCCCATGAACTGACCCCGATGCCGTGGCAAACGCGGTTTCAAAGGCCGCAACATCGGGCCCGAGAACAAACAGACCTTGGGTGATCAATGCACTCAGACGCTGCTCAAACTCCGCTTGGAGGGGTTGATGCTGAAACGAAAGATCCACAAACGGAATAGAAGACATAAAGGGGATCGGTAGTAAAACGCACAAAACATGAAGCACCCGTTTCTCCGTTGTACTGCGATTCTGCGGCGATCGCCACATTCCCCCCGCGTGCCCCACAACAGTCGCCCCTCCCCCTTAACCGCGATTCCGCGCCAACAGCAACATCATCAGCAGACACAACATCACAGCCTCATGACCCGATTCCTCCCCGGCAACCCCCGCTGTAGTCGTGGATTGATGCGCGAGAAAAGAGGGGATTTTTACTGCGCACAGCACCCGCCAGCGTCTTGTTTACAAATTTCATCACGACCCTCTATCCCCCGTGCGATCCAGATCGCAACGGTGATCCCCCCTACCATCGGATTCTGTCTCAACCCTTGCGAGAGCGATCCCTAGATGGGATGATAAGACTTGGCATTGAGGCGATCCCGTCCCAACTGCTCAAGCCTAATGCTGGCCTAAAAATCGTCGTTTCATTCACATCCTATCGTTTAAAAATATGGTTGTTGCTAGTCAATCTCTTGAAGAACTTTGCATTAATTCGATTCGCTTTTTAGCCATTGATGCCGTCCAAAAAGCGAACTCTGGACACCCCGGACTGCCCATGGGCGCAGCACCGATGGCCTTTGTGCTGTGGGATCGCTTCATGCGCTATAACCCCAAAAATCCCCAGTGGTTTAACCGCGATCGCTTCGTATTATCCGCCGGGCATGGCTGTATGTTGCAGTATGCAATGCTGTACCTCACCGGCTACGACAGCGTCACCATCGACGACATCAAGCAATTCCGTCAATGGGGCTCGAAAACCCCCGGCCACCCGGAAAACTTCGAGACCAAAGGCGTTGAAGTCACCACCGGCCCCCTCGGTCAAGGGATCTGTAATGCCGTCGGGTTAGCTGCCGCTGAAGCGCACTTGGCCGCGAAATTCAACAAGCCCGATGCCACGATCGTAGACCACTACACCTATGCAATCTTGGGGGATGGGTGCAACATGGAAGGCGTTTCCGGGGAAGCCTGCTCCCTCGCTGGGCACTGGGGCTTAGGAAAACTGATCGCCTTCTACGATGACAACCACATTTCCATCGACGGCTCCACGGATATTTCCTTTACCGAAGATGTGTGCGCCCGCTTTGAAGCCTACGGCTGGCACACGATCCATGTGGAAAATGGCAATACGGATTTAGATGCGATCGCCAAAGCCATCGAAACCGCCAAATCCGTCACCGACAAACCCACCCTGATCAAAGTCACCACCACCATCGGCTTCGGCTCCCCCAACAAAGCCGACACCGCTGGCGTTCACGGTGCGGCCCTCGGCCCCGACGAAGTGAAACTCACCCGCGAAAACCTCGGTTGGAGCTACGGTGAATTTGAAGTGCCCGCCGATGCCTTGGCCCACTTCCGCAAAGCCATCGATCGCGGTGCTAGCGACCAAGCCGCTTGGGAAGCCGCCTTCGCCCAATACAAAACCAAATACGCCGCCGAAGCCGCCGAATTTGAACGGATGATCAGCGGCGCATTGCCCGAAGGTTGGGACAAAGACCTCCCCGCTCCCAGTCCCGAAGACAAAGCCCTCGCCACCCGGAAACATTCCGAAACCTGCCTCAACGCCCTCGCCCCCAACCTCCCCGAACTCATCGGCGGTTCGGCGGATTTAACCCACTCCAACCTCACCGAGTTGAAGTGCTCCGGCGACTTCCAAAAAGGCGGCTACGAAAACCGCAACCTCCGCTTCGGGGTGCGCGAGCATGGTATGGCAGCCATCTGTAACGGCATCGCCCTCCACAACTCTGGGCTGATTCCCTACTGTGCTACCTTCTTGGTGTTCGCCGACTACATGCGCGGTGCGATGCGACTCTCGGCTCTGTCCGAAGCGGGCGTGATCTACGTCCTCACCCACGATTCCATCGCCCTCGGTGAAGACGGCCCCACCCACCAACCCGTGGAAACGATCGCATCCCTGCGCATCATTCCCAACCTGCTCACCTTCCGCCCCGCCGACGGTAAAGAGTGCTCCGGTGCATACAAAGTGGCCGTCCAAAACCGCCAGCGTCCCAGCGCCCTCGCCTTCACCCGCCAAGGTGTGCCCAACCTCCCCGGCACCAGCGTTGACGATGTGGCCAAAGGTGCTTACGTCGTGGTGGATTGCGACGGAACCCCGGATCTAATCCTCCTGGGCACAGGATCTGAAGTGAGCCTCTGTGTCGAAGCCGCCGAAAAACTCAGCAGCGAAGGCACGAAGGTGCGCGTTGTTTCGATGCCCTGCTGGACTCTCTTTGAAGAGCAAAGCGCCGAATACAAAGAATCCGTCCTCCCCAGCGCCGTCACCAAGCGTCTGTCTGTGGAAGCCGGTACTACCTTCGGTTGGGCCCGGTACGTCGGTTCTGCTGGTGATTCCATCGGCACTGATGGCTTCGGTGCTTCGGCTCCCGGCGGCACGATCATGAAGGA
>CAZCWE010000189.1:0-8009 GCA_964502285.1 uncultured Spirulina sp.
CCCGTTGGACGAGAATCCTAAGGTTCGGTTTGTGGAGGGGGATATTGGCGATCGCGCCCTCCTAGAGAAAATTTTTGCCGAAGAGCAGATCGACACGATCGCCCATTTTGCCGCCGAGTCCCATGTGGATCGCTCCATCCTCGCACCGGATACCTTCATTCAAACCAACATTGTCGGCACGTTTACCCTTCTTGACACTTTCCGCTGCCATTGGCAACAGGCCCAAGAGTCGGGGGTGAATTGCGATCGCTGGCTCTTTCTCCATGTGTCCACCGATGAAGTCTACGGCAGCCTCAGCGACTACGACCCCCCCTTCTCCGAAACCAGTCTCTACGCCCCCAACAGTCCCTACGCCGCCTCCAAAGCCGGCAGCGATCATCTGGTGCATTCCTATCACCACACCTACGGCCTGCCCACAGTAATCAGCAACTGCTCCAACAACTACGGCCCCTACCATTTTCCTGAAAAATTAATCCCCCTCACTTGCATTAATATCCTGCTCGGCAAACCAATCCCGGTCTATGGGGATGGTAAAAATGTGCGGGATTGGCTCTATGTGGGGGATCATTGCCAGGCGTTGGAGGTGTTAATTCGCAAAGGCAAACGCGGTCAGCATTACAACATTGGCGGCAACAATGAAGTGCGCAATATTGAACTGGTGCATATTCTCTGCCAACTGATGGACGAACTCGCCCCCAATTTACCCGTGCGACCCTCCCGACAGTTGATCACGATGGTGAGCGATCGCCTCGGTCACGATCGCCGCTATGCCATCAACGCCCGCAAACTCTCGATTCAACTGGGCTGGAGTCCCACCACCTCCATCGAAGACGGTCTGCGGCAAACCGTGCGCTGGTACATCGACCATCCGGACTGGTGGCAACCCTTACTATCCTCGGACTATCAGCAGTTTTATCAGCAGTTCTATGGCAACCTCGCCCCTCCCTAGCCGCATTCCGCCTCAACTCTTTTTGTGGATCGCTGTGCTGATTTTCGGTGCATCGGGAGCCGTCACCCGCCGCCTCAGTGAACTCGGAGCTAGCTTAGCCACGATGGGCCATAACCCGATTTCTCTGTGTAATGTGCTGTTTGTGGGCAATCTCTGCGCCTTGGGGGTGTTGCTGGTGCTCTACGGCAAAGAATTAAAACCCCAACGTCTGGGCCAATTGACCGGGGGGGATTGGGGGGTGTTGGGAGCGATCGCCCTCCTGTCCGGTGCTCTCGCGCCGGGTCTGGTCTTTGATGCCTTGGCGAATACGCCCGTGAATAATGTGATTTTGATCGGTCGCCTGGAGCCGCCCCTCGTCCTTGCGCTGTCGGTGTGGGCATTGGGCGATCGCGTCAACCGCTGGCAGGTGATGGGGGCGGCGGTGTCTCTGGTGGGGATTATTCTCACCGTCACCTTGCAAGGATTCGGCGGCGCAATGGCGGGGGTGGAGTTGAGTTTGGGACGGGGGGAATTGTTTACTGCGATCGCCGCCGTAGCCGTGGCCATTGCCACGATTTTGACGAAAAAACAGTCTCCACGGGTCACCCTGGGGGTGAATAGCGTCGTGCGCACTGCGATCGGTACAAGTTTATTTTTCCTCCTCGCTCTCATCCTCTACGGCCAAAACCATTTTATGGAACTCTTCACCCCGTTCCTCTGGCAATGGATGCTGTTGTATGGCACGGTGATCGTCGTTGTGGGTCAATCGGCGTGGGTGACGGGCTTGCGTCAGAGTAGCGCCGCCACGGCTTCCCTCGTCGGTTCGTTCACCCCCATCGCCGGGATCATCGCCGCCTATTTAATCTTGGGAGAAGCCCCCACGCCGCCCCAAATTATCGGCGGTGCGATCGTGATTGCGGGCCTCGTCCTCAGTCAGATCGGCACGCAAAAAAGTTTGCGCCAAACCTCAGAACCGGAACCCCTCAGCCCCAGTGAAATCGAAGCCGAGATGGGCTTTCGCGGCGTTTAGTCTGGATGATTCATCGCCGTTTAAACGCTTCAACGTCAAGCGATAGCGGTAGAGGGTAACGGGGCGATCGCCCGCCTTAAAATAGTCGGGATCTTGAGGGGAGAGATAGATTGCGGTGACTTGATCGGCTGTGGTGCGATCGCGGCTCTCGTGCTGATACGCTGTCGTCGTTTCCACACGATTCACATACACCTGCCCATTGCGCCGCAGCACCTGATTTGTTACCTCACAACTGAGGAACTGATCCGGTGCGGGAGTTTCTTGGCGGCGGGCGGTGACGGTGTTGAGCAGTTGGCTGCCGTCGCGGAAGGTGGTGATTTGGCGGTTGGGGTTTTGGGGATCGGTACGGACTTGGGGCGCAGCGGCAGCACCGAGATAGGCGATCGCAATTTCGCGACCGTTAAAGGTGCGATCGGCTACCACCTGGGGGGTCAGGTTGAGGGGCAATGCGTTGAGAATCTGAGGCGTGAACCGCACCCGGAACCGCACCGGCTGATCAATGGCTTGGCGATTTTGCTCAAACCCAGGGGTGATGATGTCCGGCGCGAGGGGGGCGATCGCCTCCACCAGCGGACTATGCACCGCCCAGGTTCCCGCCATCCAATCCGGATAAACCAGATCCCCCTGGGCAGGCTGCACGGGCGGCGGTGTTGTCCAATCGGGATAGGCCGCGAGGCGATCGCTCAACGGACTCGCCCCCGCTGGCCATGCGATCGCCAGCACAATCACCCCCCACAGCACACTAAGGATTGCTCGCATCGTTACACCTGCGCCAAACTTGGCACGGTACAGTGTTTCAGGTCTAACCCCTGCTCGAAAATCTGATCAATCGGGAGCATTTCCCCCGTCTCCGTCATAAATTTATGATCCGGCGTGGCGCGAATTGTTGAGCCATCTTCGAGGGTATATTCATACACTTGCCGCTGGCCGCGATCGTGCCATTGGGCGATCGCCTGTGTATAGATAAACCCATTCGCATCCACACTATACACCTGACAATTGATCCGCTCTTCCACAAGTTTACCAATGGGAACCGGCCCATATTCCACCGTCAAAACCAACGTGTCATAACTCAAACAATATTCCGCAAACTTTACCATCTGATCAAACAGATGATCCGCAATGCGTTGATCAACTCCGTTTTTCGTCGCCCCATCAATGAACAATTCCCGGTGTTTTTTCATCTCAGAAATTTTCTTTTTCCCCATCGCCCGCCGCAGTAGATCCGCCTGCCCCAGGGAATACCCCGCCAAATCCTGGGCCGTTTTCATGATCTGTTCTTGATAGACCAAAATCCCGTAGGTTTCGTTGAGAATCGTTTCCAGCAAGGGATGATCATATTTGATTTCCTCGCGGCCATGTTTCCGGTCAATAAACATCGGAATCAGACCCGCATCCAACGGCCCCGGCCGATAGAGAGCCAAAATTGAAGAAATATCTTCAATGCCCGACGGTTTCAAATCCCGAACAATCTGCCGCATCCCATCGGATTCAAGCTGAAAAATACCCTCTAAATTACCATCGCGAAAGAGTTGATGGGTGTTTTGGATGTCGGGGGGGAGTTTTTTTACTGTACCTTTGGCGAGAATTTGGAGGGCGTGACGTTCATCCAGGGGTAATTGATCGAGATCAATCGTCACGCCGCGATTTTTCTGGACAAGATCCGCCGCCTTTTGTAAGGTAGTGAGATTTTTTAAGCCCAAAAAGTCCATTTTCAGGAGCCCCATATTTTCCAATTCTTCCATGGAAAATTGGGTAATTACCGCGCCGTCATTGTTGCGTTGGAGAGGCACAATTTCATCGAGGGGCTGAGAAGAAATCACCACCCCCGCAGCGTGAACCCCGAAGGTTTTGTTGGTTCCTTCGATCCGCATTGCCATGTCAACCCAATGCCGGATATGGGGCGTATTGTCGTAGAGGTCTTTGAATTCTTTGCAGGGCGTATCGTCGGAGACCATCACCTTAAGTTTGGTGGGTTTACCGCGAGAAACGGGGATCAGTTTGGTCATGCGATCGCTCTCGGCATAGGGAATATCCAACACCCGCGCCACATCTTTGAGCACCGCTTTCGAGGTCATGCGGTTAAAGGTGATAATTTGGGCGACGTTTTCCTTGCCGTATTTCTCCGTCACATAGTCGATCACCCTATCCCGATTTTCAATACAAAAGTCGGTATCAATATCCGGCATTGACTTCCGTTCTGGGTTGAGAAACCGCTCAAACAGTAAGCTGTGGTGAATCGGGTCAATATTAGTGATTTTTAAACAATAGGCAACGAGGGAGCCCGCCGCCGAACCCCGTCCCGGGCCGACGGGAATATGATTATCCCGTGCGAATTTGATATAGTCCCAAACGACGAGAAAATAGGTGGAAAATCCCATCCGCTGCATCATTTTCAGTTCATATTCCAACCGCTCTTTATACACATCCGGTAACTCCGAACGACTGCGGCAGGAGAGGCGATCGCACAGACCTTGCCAGGTCACCTCTTCGAGATAACTATCCGCCGTATGCCCTGCTGGGATAGGATAGTCAGGAATACGCGGCTCGCCGAGAATTTTATAGGGCTGCACTTTTTCGGCGATTTCGACACTGGTAGCCAGGGCCGCATCAATCACCTCATCACTGAGATGGTCGCGAAAGAGTTGCCGCATTTCATCAGCGGATTTTAAATACTCTGTGCCGGAATAGCGGAGGCGTTTTTCTTCGGTAATTAACTTCCCGGTTTGGATACACAGCAGCGCGTCATGGGCTTCTACATCATTACAGGAAATGAAATGGGAATCATTGGTAGCAACGATTTTAATCCCCAATTCTTGCCCAATTTTCACCATTTCCACATTCACAATCCGGTCTTCAGCCGACCCATGATCTTGAATTTCTAAATAATAGTCATCGCCAAAGAGATCTTGATACCATTTCGCCACCTTGCGGGCTTCTTCCAGTTCATTTTTCAGAATCCGCTGGGGCACTTCTCCCCCTAGGCAGGCACTAGTGACGATGAGCCCTTCGTGGTATTGGGTGAGGAGGTCTTTATTGATACAAGGACGGGAGAAAATGCCCTTGCCTTGCATCCCGTCGAGGTGGGAGATGGAGGTGAGTTTGACGAGGTTTTGATAGCCTTTTTTGTTTTTGGCGAGAACGACTTGATGGAAGCGTTTGTAGCGGGTTTTCTTGTCGGTGATGTCGCCATTGATGACGTACATTTCATTGCCGATGATCGGTTTAATGCCTTTGCTGCGGGCGGTTTTGAGGAGTTCGATCGCACCATACATGACGCCATGATCCGTGATGGCGATCGCAGGCATCCCCAGTTCTACGGCTCGGTTCACCAAGGCGGGGACTTGGGACGCACCATCGAGGAGGCTGTAGTCGGTGTGAATGTGGAGGCCGATGAACATAGGTCGAGGGGGAGAAGGGTCAGCGATCGCCCCAACCGGACGATGGTTGTAGTGTATCTCAGGGGGGCGGGGGACGGGCGGCGATCGCGAGAAATTGTGACCCGGTAACTCTGCTAGGCGATGGACACCAACACGCCGCCCAGAATGACGAAAATCGCCCCTAAAATGAGTTTCAGCACATCCACATTCTGCCATTCGAGAAAGATGATCAACGCCAGGGCAACGGCGATCAGGGTGTTCATGTTGTACAGCGGGACGAGTTTGGCGAGGGGGGTGTTGTATTTGATCAGGCCGAAGGAGACGAAGCCGGTGCCGAGACCCCAGAGCACGCCATAGAGGGAGGAGGATGCGATCGCTGCCCCGGACGGCAACGCACCGGGCAAAACCCCCTGGAACACGACCCCCACCACAGACACCATCACGCCAATACAGATCAAATGCCCCCCAACGGACATCCCCGCATTGGTGCTGACTTTCGCCAAAACCCCCGCCGTACCATAACAAAACGCTGGAACCAGACCGCCCACGAGCAGCCCTAAAACTTGAGGAGAAAGTGCCATAAACCGAGGAAAATAAAGAATATTCGCGGTTTTAATTATCGCGCAGCCACCATCCCGGCAAGCCCGACTTCATAGACCGTTGCTCGTCAACCCTCCTGCTTCCTGGCCTCATCAAGCGATTGTTGCTGGCCGTGATGTGGATTTAGGTCGTGACCCTCCTCCTGATTGGGTGGTGGCAATCGACATTACCCACACTGATATCAGCAAACTCCAACGTTATGCTGCGATGGGTGTACCGGAGTTCTGGCGATATAACGGTGAAGCCCCAGCCATTGGATGCGCGATCGCACCTCGTGCTAAAGGCGATCGCACGCTTCTAAAATGCGATGGGCCATGGTTAATTTACTCCCCAGGGGCAGGGGGATTTGTTCAGTCGTCGTGATCCAAATGCCTTGGTTTTGATCGCTGCCAAAGCCGCCTTGGGGTTGATCGATCGCATTCGCCACGATCGCATCTAAACCTTTGCGGTGGAGTTTTGCGATCGCTGGTGGCACAATGTCCCCCGTTTGAGCCGCGAAGCCGATTAACTTTTGGTGGGGCTGTTTGCGTTGGCTCAGGGCTGCGATCAAATCCGGCACGGGAGCTAGGGGCAGCGCAGCGGGTAGATCCGCCTTGGCTAACTTTTGGGGGGCATAATCTGCCGGGCGCACATCCGCCACCGCCGCCGCCATAATCACCCAATCCGCTGCGGGGAAGGCGCGATCGAGGGCCGCCGCCATCTCTGCGGCTGTCGTCACTGCCACTCCGGTATAGTGGGGCGATTCAGCTAGGCCAGGGGGTAGATCGAGGGGGCCGTGAATTAGAGTGACGCTTGCGCCGCGAGCGATCGCAGCTTGGGCGAGGGCGATGCCCATTTTGCCCGTGGCGGGGTTGCCGAGGAAGCGCACCGGGTCGAGAAATTCCCGTGTGCCGCCCGCCGTGATTACGATCTGTTTACCCTGCAACGGTTGGCGACCTTGGGTAATTTGCAGCGATGCGATCGCCCCTAAAATCGTCTCCGGTTCCGCCATCCGACCGGCTCCGACGCGATCGCAAGCCAACCGCCCCACCCCCGTCGCCAACCCGTGATAGCGCGGTTGGGTCAACAAACGCCGCCAATTCTCCTGCACGGTGTCCTGCTCCCACATATCCGTATTCATGGCCGGGGCGAGGAGAATCGGACAGCGAGAGGCGAGAACCGTATTCGTCAGGAGATTATCCGCGAATCCGTGGGCCAGTTTAGCGAGGGTATTAGCCGTTAAGGGTGCAATGAGTAATAGATCTGCCCATTCCCCCAATTCAATATGTAGCGGTCGGCTGCGGTTGGCCTGCCAAAAATCAGCGTCGGTGTAGGCTGGGTGGCGGCTGAGGGTGGCAACGGTGAGGGGGGTGATAAATTGGGTGGCGGCGGCGGTGAGGATGACGCGCACCTCTGCACCCGTCTGCGCCAAGGTAGAAATAACGGTACACACTTTATAGGCGGCGATACCGCCGCCTATACTGATCAGGATCTGGTGACCCATGGTTTACCCTTCGTCAAATTCCTCGATATCCAGAAGATGGAGGTAGGGTTCAACCAGTTTGGCATTGTGGAATGCGATCGCCCGCAACAAGTGCCAATCCGTTAACGCCGCGAACGGAGTCGGATAGTCATCTTGTTCTAAACGAATCGCCAATGCCGCCACATCGTCCGCCGTCATCGCAGATACAGTATCTGCTGTCGGCATACTTACTGTCATCGTCATGGCCGTACCTCCCTAGAGTCAATGCTCTAGATAACCCCACACCCATCTTACGCAGGCTCAATCTGAAAAGTCAAAGCTCCTGTTAAGAGGCGTTAATCTAACGCCTTGATGGATTCGGAGTGACGGCAACCGTAATGCCGGGTCTAATCGCGTTGGATGTTCTTCAGTTATTCCTCGCCGCCGAGGATTTGCGGCACTCGGAAAAATTCCCCTTCTGGCTCTGGGGCTTCTTGGAGCATGGTTTCGGGGTCTACGGTGGGTTGCAGTTCGTCGGGGCGGGTAATGTTGCTCAGTTCAATGGCGCGGGTGGTGGGTTCGACATTCTCGGTGTCAAGGTTGCTCAACTGTTCAAAATAGTCGAGGATG
>CAZCWE010000190.1:0-2753 GCA_964502285.1 uncultured Spirulina sp.
CAGCGCACCCTGAGCGGAGTCGAAGGGTAAGCGGCCGGGCTTCGACTCCGCTCAGCCCTCGGATTAGCTCTCCGCTCAGCCCTCGGCTCGGCTCAGCCCTCGGATGTCCTGACTTGTCCACTGCGATCGCATCGCATCGCATTAATACAATCAGGCCAAACTCTTGGAACGGATTAGATAGCCGCAACGGTGTTCGCCGTCGTTGAGCCATTGGGTGCGCTCGACGGTGCAATCGGGTAAAATCGCCTCGAACATCTCCAACTCGTGGCCACACACCGAGGGGAAAGATTCTGCCACTTCGGAGATGGCGCAATTGTGTTCGGCGAAAATGTATTGCTGGGCGGCGGTGGTGTCGTCCGCATGGTCTGCCGGATGGATTTCCGCCATGTAGCCCTCGGCTTGGCGAATTTGCACCAGGGCTTCGATGCGATCGCGCAGTGACCCAGGGCCAATGCGATCGCGATACTCTAACGCCTTGCGCTCCCACTGTTTGCGGAGCACCACACCTACCTGTTCCCGTCCCACCGTTTCCATGAGCGTATCAATCAGGGCCACGGTGAATTCCCCATAGCGATGGGGGAATTGTTCGCGCCCTTCACGGCTCAGAGAATATTGATGTTGGGGTCGCCCCATGCCAGTTTGGATTGACTCATAGGCCAAGAGGCCATCATCTTCGAGATCCTTTAAATGTCGCCGAATCGCCTGGGGACTAATCGCCAGGGAGTCCGCGAGAGTTTGGGCAGTGGCTTGCCCATTTTTCAGTAAATAATGCAGAATGTCCTGCTTGGTCGAAGCGTGCTGCGTCGTCGCCATTGTGTAAAATGTTCCTTGGACTTTGACAACGTCTCTGTTGTTAATGTAGCCTAAGATCAGTTAAACAACCAAATTGTTGTTTAACATAACGGTGGGTGACCGTGAAGCGTAGCGATACCCAGTTGGCAAGACGACGAGTTTGTTACTTTAAAACAGAACCGCGTTTTGGTGATGATGCGATCGCTGACGATCATAACACCCCCACCCAGAACACATTGCGGGACTCTTCACCTGCCGTCGAACCCGTGAGTCACACGACTCCCTGCCCCGACGACTCTTGATGTTTCCCAATCCAGACCAGAGCACAATCCACCCCGACTTTAGCTGCGGAGAACACTGAGTTTCATGAGTGCAACCTCTGTCAAAACCCTCGTCAATGAACCCTATAAGTATGGGTTTATCACAGATATCGAATCCGACACCCTACCCCCAGGCTTAAGTGAAGACGTGATCCGGCTCATTTCTGCCAAGAAAAATGAGCCCGAATTCATGCTCGAATTCCGCCTCAAAGCCTATCGGCATTGGCTAACAATGGCCGAACCCGATTGGGCCCACGTTGGCTATCCCCCAATTAATTATCAAAACATAATTTACTATTCAGCCCCGAAAACCAAAGGCGGGGAAAAACTCAAGAGCCTGGATGATGTTGATCCCGCCCTCTTAGAAACCTTTGAGAAACTGGGTATCCCGCTGTCTGAGCAAAAGCGTCTGAGCAATGTGGCCGTCGATGCCATTTTCGACAGCGTCTCCATTGCCACCACCTTTAGAGAAAAGCTCGGCGAAGCGGGCGTGATTTTCTGCTCCATTTCCGAAGCCCTCCAAGAATACCCGGAGCTGATTCAAAAATATCTCGGCACGGTAGTTCCCACGGCTGATAACTATTTTGCCGCCCTCAACTCGGCTGTCTTTAGTGATGGTTCCTTTGTGTTTGTGCCCAAAGGGGTCACTTGCCCGATGGAATTGTCCACCTATTTCCGGATGAATAGCGGTGACACGGGGCAGTTTGAGCGCACCCTGATCGTGGCCGAAGAAGGCGCATCGGTGAGCTACCTCGAAGGCTGCACCGCGCCCATGTACGACAGCAATCAACTCCATGCTGCGATCGTCGAATTAGTGGCCCTCGATGATGCAGATATTAAATATTCCACGGTGCAAAACTGGTTTGCTGGGGATGAAAACGGCAAAGGCGGGATTTACAATTTCGTCACCAAGCGGGGCCTATGCAAAGGGAAAAACTCGAAAATTTCCTGGACACAGGTGGAAACCGGCTCGGCGATCACCTGGAAATATCCCAGTTGCGTCCTTGTGGGTGATAATTCCGTCGGCGAATTCTACTCCATCGCCCTGACGAACAATCACCAACAGGCGGACACCGGCACGAAGATGGTGCATATTGGCCGCAATACCCGCAGCCGGATTATCTCCAAGGGGATTTCCGCTGGGCAGTCGAAGAACAGCTATCGCGGTTTAGTGAAGATGGGGCCCAATGCGAAGGGGGCGCGGAACTATTCCCAATGTGATTCGATGTTGATTGGCGATCGCGCCGAAGCCAACACCTTCCCCTACATCCAAGTAGACAACAACAGCGCCAAAGTCGAACACGAAGCCTCCACCTCCAAAATCGGCGAAGACCAACTCTTCTACTTTGCCCAGCGGGGCATCAGTAGCGAAGATGCCATTTCGATGCTGATCAGTGGCTTCTGTAAAGACGTGTTCAATCAACTGCCCATGGAGTTCGCCGCCGAAGCAGACAAACTCCTCAGCCTCAAACTCGAAGGAACCGTGGGCTAAGGCAGGGGCAGCGGATTTTGTTCCTCTACTGCTGAGACAGCATCCCCCCTAGCCCCCCTTTGTAAGGGAGGAACTGGTCAAAAGTTCCCCTTTGTAAGGGGGGAACTGGTCAAAAGTTCCCCTTTGTAAGGGAGGAACTGGTCAAAAGT
>CAZCWE010000190.1:2853-7998 GCA_964502285.1 uncultured Spirulina sp.
GGAACTGGTCAAAAGTTCCCCTTTGTAAGGGAGGAACTGGTCAAAAGTCCCCCTTGCAAAGGGGGATTTAGGGGGATTAAAAGTAGACAACGCTAACAGCACAACTTGATGAGTGTTTCTGCGCCAGTTCTACCCCTTGTTTGATGAAAATTCTTAATCCATAACAGTATTCTAAACACCATGATTCAAGACAATAGCCCGGTGATTTTATCAGTTAAAAACCTGACCGCCAATGTTGATGGCACGCCCATCCTCAAGGGGGTTAACTTCGAGGTGAAAGCGGGGGAAATTCACGCCATTATGGGGCGGAATGGTTCCGGGAAAAGTACTTTCTCCAAAGTGCTTGCCGGACATCCGGACTACGAAGTCACCGGCGGCGAGATTATCTACCACGGTGAAAACATCCTCGACCTCGAACCCGACGAACGGGCGTTAAAAGGCATCTTCCTCGCGTTTCAATATCCCCTCGAAATTCCGGGCGTGAGTAATTTAGATTTCCTCCGGGTTGCCTACAATTCCCGTCAAAAAGCCCTGGGGTTAGAGGAGATTGATACCTTTGATTTTGAAGACTTGATCGAGGAAAAGTTGGGCATTGTGCAGATGGAGGCGAAGTTCCTCGATCGCAGCGTCAATGAAGGCTTCTCCGGCGGTGAGAAAAAGCGCAACGAGATTTTGCAAATGGCGCTCCTCGAACCGAGTTTAGCGATTCTCGATGAAACCGATTCCGGGCTGGATATTGATGCCCTGCGCATCGTGGCTAGTGGGGTGAATCAACTGGCGACGGCGGACAATGCCACGGTGATGATTACCCACTACCAACGCTTGCTCGACTACATTGAGCCAGATTTTGTCCATGTGATGCAAGCGGGGCAAATCGTGAAAAGTGGCGGCAAAGAGTTGGCCCTAGAACTCGAAGAGCGGGGCTACGAGTTTTTGGATAACCATGAGGCTGAGGCGGGAGTGACGGCATAATGGTAGTATCTGATTCCCCTTCCACCATGCGACAAACTGACGACTATCTCAGTGCCCTTTTGCAGCAGAGTCAAGCTCAAACCGTGCGGGTGCGCTCAGAGATTTCGGGCTGGTTGCAAGAATTACGCCAAAAGGCGGCCTACGAGGTTGTTCATCAAGTGCTGCCGACGCGCCGGGATGAGGAGTGGCAGTTTACGGATCTGACGGCGTTAAAAGCGATCGCCTTTTCCCCCGCGACTCCTACAACGCTTGAACCGGATGCGATCGCCAACCTCACCCTCCCCGAAACCACCCACAGCCAAGTCGTCTTCGTCAACGGGGTCTACGCCCCGGAACTGTCCGACACCACCGCCCTCCCCGACGGCGTGTTTGTCGGCAATCTGATGGCCTTGCCCCTCGATCGCTGCTACGACGCGATCAAGTACATCGCCTACCAAAACGACGATACCGAAGTCTTCACCGCCCTCAACAGTACCGGCTTTCCCGATGTGGCCGTGATTTGGGCCCAGGCGAATGTCGTGGTGGAGCAGCCGATTCATCTGCTCTGGGTGACAGTACCCAGTGATACCCCGGCCTTTATTCAACCCAGGGGCTTGATCGTGGCTGATCCTGGTGCCAGCCTCCAGATTGTGGAGCAGTACGCCGTGGCGACGCCGCTGTGTTCCGATCTGACCCCCCTGCCGCCCTACCTGAACAATTCCGTCGTGGAAGTGTTTGTGCAGGACAATGCGCGGGTCAACCATACTCGCTATCAGCGCGAAGCGGGTAGCGCCTTCCATATCGGCAAAACGGCAGTCTCCCAAAAACAAGACAGCCACTACACGATCAACACGGTCAGTTTAGGGGCGCAATTGTCTCGCCATAATCTCGGCATTTGGCAACAGGGGCCCAGCACGGAAACGATCCTCAACGGTCTCGCCTTGGTGGATCACACCCAGGTTGCCGATACCCACAGCCTGATCGCCCTCAACCATCCCCACGGCATGACCGATCAACTCCATAAATGCATTGTGGATGCGAAGGGTCATGGCGTGTTTAGCGGTAAGGTGTTAGTTCCCCAAAATGCGCAGCAAACCCAAGCCGCCCAGTTAAACCGCAACCTCTTGCTGTCGCCCCAAGCGCGGGTGAATACGCAGCCGCAGTTGCAGATTACGGCGGATAATGTCAAATGCACCCATGGGGCAACGGTGAGCCAAATCGACGCGGATGAATTGTTTTATCTGCAAAGTCGGGGGATTAGTCAAGATCGGGCGCGGTACTTGCTCCTCGATGCGTTTGCGGCGGAAGTGTTGGATCGGATTCCGGTGCCGTCCTTGCGTCATCGCCTCAGCCAATGTGTGGCCTGCCGCACGGAATGACGATGCTAGTTCGTTTTGTACTGTTTTAAGAGTGTGCGATCGCTATGGTGTTCCTCGATAATTCGACCCTTGCCCGTGAAGTCCGTGGGGATTTTCCCATCTTGGCTCAACAGGTGCATGACAAGCCCCTGATCTATTTCGACAGCGCGGCCACGTCCCAAAAACCGCAGGCGGTGATTGATGCCCTCGATCATTACTACGTGATGGATAATTCCAATGTCCATCGCGGGGCCCATAGCCTCAGTGCGCGGGCGACGACGGCCTACGAAGCGGCACGGGACAAGGTGGCGGCGTTTATCAAGGCGCGATCGCGCGATGAAATCGTCTTCACCCGCAACGCCAGCGAAGCGATCAACCTCGTTGCCTATACCTGGGGAGCGCAAACCCTCCAAGCCGGGGATGAGATTATCCTCTCGGTGATGGAACACCACAGCAACCTCGTCCCCTGGCAAATGTTGGCCCAGCGCACCGGGGCTATTCTCAAACACGTTCCCCTGACGGCAACGGAAGAATTCGATCTCGAAGCATTTGACGGGTTATTGAGCGATCGCACCAAACTCGTCGCCGTCGTCCATGTGTCCAACACCCTCGGCTGCGTCAATCCCGTCGCGGAAATCATCGCCCGCAGCCATCGCGTCGGGGCGCGGGTCTTGCTCGACACCTGCCAAAGCGTGCCCCACATGCCCATGGATGTCTTTACGGGAAACTAGACCTCCTCGAAGCGATGCCGCCGTTTTTGGGCGGGGGCGAAATGATCGAAACGGTGTTTTTGGATCATTCCACCTACGCCGGGTTGCCCCATAAATTTGAAGCCGGTACGCCTGCGATCGGAGAAGCGATCGCCCTCGGTGCTGCTGTCGATTACCTCAATGGGATCGGCATGGATCGCATTTATGCCTACGAGCAAGACCTGTCCCGCTATCTCTATACGAAATTAAGCGCCATCGACAAGCTGCGCATCTACGGGCCGAACCCGAAGCACAGCGATCGCGCCGCCCTTGCCGCCTTTAATGTGGACGGCTTCAACGCCAGCGACCTCGCCACCCTCCTTGACCATGAAGGCGTTGCGATTCGCGTCGGTCACCATTGCACCCAGCCCCTCCATCGCCTTTTGGGGATCACCGGCAGTGCCCGCGCCAGCCTCTACTTTTACAACACCCATGCCGAGGTGGATCAATTCGTCGCCGCCCTGCAAGAAACCCTCGCTTTTTTTAGCAGCATGAGCGCGATGGAATAACATCCCCCATCTGAATCCCCTCAACCCATTCCCCAAGCCGTTTGTGTGAGGGGAATTTTTTAACTACGGTTGACGATCTCACTAACATAGTGCTGCAATAAATGGGGTTTTCTGTTAACCTTTTTCACAAAAATGCTAGGATTGCAACGTTCAACGTCAAGCTCTCTCACTCTCAAGATTATCTAGACTTATGGTGAAAATTGCTATTTTAAGGCTCACGAGTGTTTTGGGGTTGTCTATGGTGATGATGACCGCTGGACTGTCTGTCCGTGCAGAGGGTGTTTCGGCTCCCTACGTCATCAGCCAATCCACCGCCGCCAATACCCAATTGCGGGATCTCCTCCGTCAAGGTCGAGAACTGTCCGATGCGGGCAACTATGCCGCCGCGATCGCGATTTACCAACAAGCCGCTCGCCTCGACCAAGACAACGCCCGCATCTATTCCGGCATTGGCTACCTGCAAGCCAGTGAAGGCAACTACGCCGAGGCGATCGCTGCCTACCAAACCGCCATTCGCCTCGACGGCAACAATGCCAGTTTTTACTACGGTCTCGGCTACAGCCAAGCCAAAGCCGGCCAATACAACGCCGCCGCCGCATCCTACCAACGGGCGATCGCCCTCGACTCCGACGACACCCTCAGCTACCAAGGTCTCGCCGCTGTGCAACTCCGCCTCGGTGACTACGATGCCGCCATGGCCACCTATAACCGCGTTTTAGCCAGCAATCCCGGCGATCGCGCCCGCATCTACGGCATGATTGGTGCGCTGCTCCTCGAACAAAACGAAACGGCCAAAGCCGCCGAACTCCTCACCACCGCCGCCCGCGAATTTCCCAACGAAGTCACGATCCATCTCCCCCTGGCCGTCGCCCAACTCCAACAGGGCAACTACGACGCAGGGATCAAAACCCTCCAAACCGTCAACCGCCTCGATCCCAACAACCCCGAAGTTCACCTCCAACTGGGCAAAATCTATCAGTTTCAACAACGCTGGGATGATGCCGAAGCGGCATTCCGGCGGGCGGCTGCGCTCAATCCGGAGCTTGGGGAAGTGCGCCTGGCCCTGGGGGGACTGAGTCTGCGCCAAGGGCGATATTTAGAGGCCACCGCCACCTATCGCCTCGCCACGGAACTCGACCCCCAAAATCCCGGTGCATTCCTTGGCTTAGGTCAAGCCCTCCTCGCCCGTAACCGCGAACAGGAGGCCGAAGCCGCCCTCGAAACGGCGAAAAGACTCTACAGCGCCCAAGGGAATACCGCCGGGATTGAGCAGGTTAACGCGATTCTCGACGATCTCTAGGGAATAGCTGCCAGGCAAGGGGCTGATGGAACTTAAGAAAATAATCCGGTAATTAGCGATCGCTGAAACTCATAGCTGGTGGGCGATGTCCACCCTACGTTATTACCGAATTAAATTGTTAACACTCATAAGCCGCCTTGGTTTGGCCCCAATCAGGCCTCTTCTGCCGTTTGGGCGGGAGAGGCTTTTGTGTGGAGGAAATGCTGATAGTCGGGGGTGAGGCTGTCCCAATCGGTATCGCTGAGGGGGATCAAGGGGAGGGGTTGCCGGAATTGGGT
>CAZCWE010000191.1:0-3899 GCA_964502285.1 uncultured Spirulina sp.
CGTCGTTGTTTTCCCGGCTCCATTGGGCCCCAAAAACCCCACCATTTCCCCCGGTTGGAGGCTAAACGATACATCATCCACCGCCTTGATTTGGCGATAGTTCCGCTGGAAAAAATGCTGCAATGTGCCCCGCAATCCCGGTTCTTTCACCGCAACGGGATACACCTTACTCAACTGTTCAACTGTGATCATGTCCATGATGATTTACCCATACAAACGAGCGAATAAGCGCACAATCTAACGCCATCAATACCGTCAACGCATCCACCAAAGGCTAGCCCAACACCCTACCCGCGCTTGGGCAGTTTAGAGAGTGACGGGATTTTGACCGTAGAAGGGCAGCGCGGCAGACCAGTGGGGGCGATCGCCTCCCGCATATCGACGGGCGGCAAGGTCAAGGAGGGGGGCAACGGAGGCGGCAAGGGAGTCCGGGGCGTGGATCAATGTGTGGGGCGGCAGGGTGGCGAGGGTGGCAGCCCACTGCTCCGGGGTGTAGATGGCATCGGGTTGGGATTGGTCGGGATCAAGGCCTGCCGCTGTGACGGTGTAGATGCCGCCGAAGAGTTCGCCACGGCGGGCGGGATAGTCGATCGCATAGGTGAGCGGTGCAGCGATCGCTTCAGGCGGGGCGGCGCGGAACTGTCCCCAGGCCACAGCGGCTAGGGTGGAGACGGCAAAGAGGGGTAGGTCTAATTGTTGGGCGAGGGTGCGGGTGGTGACGACACCGATCCGCGTGCCGGTGAAGCCGCCGGGGCCTTTGGCAACGGCGAGGAAGTTGAGGTCTGTCCAAGCGAGAGGGGAGAGAAAGGTGGCGAGATAGGTATGGAGTTCTGTGGAGAGCGATCGCCCCAAGTCCCACACTTGCGATCGCATCAATTCCGTTGGGGTGATCACGGCCAATCCCAACTCATTGGTGGTGGTATGTAATGCTAACCCGTAACTCATTGGCCCTGATCCTGACTGAAAACCTATCCTAACCTGTTTTGAAGCTGCCCTTGGGGTGCGATCGCACCCCAATCCTTAACGTTTCTCCACATTTTCACCCCGCCAAGGCCGATAGGATAGAAACTGGTCATACCATCTCACTCCACCCCCAACCACCGCAACGGTCGCCTAGTGGGTTTCATGAGATCGAGCGAGTCATTTTAGTTGTGATTGTGCAAGGAAAAAGGAGAATATTTTGGTTGTAACGTCAAGTTTAAACACCACAAAATCCGACGAAATTTTTGCCGCTGCCCAGAAACTCATGCCAGGCGGCGTGAGTTCCCCCGTGATGTAGATGGCAACGAATACATTGACTACGTCGGCACTTGGGGCCCCGCCATCTGCGGCCACGCCCATCCCGACGTGATCGCGGCCCTCCAAGAAGCATTACTCAAAGGTACGAGTTTTGGTGCGCCCTGCTCTTTAGAAAACGTCCTCGCGGAAATGGTCATTGATGCCGTACCCAGCATCGAAATGGTGCGGTTTGTCAACTCCGGGACTGAGGCTTGTATGTCCGTCCTGCGCCTGATGCGGGCCTTTACCGGCCGGGAAAAAATCATCAAGTTTGAGGGCTGCTACCACGGCCACGCCGATATGTTTTTGGTGAAGGCCGGTTCTGGGGTTGCCACCCTCGGCCTGCCTGACTCCCCTGGTGTGCCGAAAAGTACCGCCGCCGCCACTCTCACCGCCCCCTATAACGACCTCGAAGCCGTGAAAGCCCTCTTCGCGGAAAATCCCGGCGAGGTGGCTGGGGTGATCCTCGAACCGATTGTCGGTAATTCGGGCTTCATTCCCCCCGATGCCGGCTTCCTCGAAGGGTTACGCCTCTTGACGGAGGAAAACGGGGCACTCTTGGTGTTTGATGAGGTGATGACCGGGTTCCGGATTGCCTATGGGGGCGTACAGGAAAAATTCGGCGTCACCCCAGATTTGACGACGTTGGGTAAGGTGATCGGCGGTGGGTTGCCGGTGGGCGCTTACGGCGGCCGCAAGGATATTATGTCGATGGTGGCTCCGGCGGGGCCGATGTACCAAGCGGGGACATTATCCGGGAATCCCTTGGCGATGACGGCGGGGATCAAAACCCTGGAATTGCTGCAAAAACCCGGCAGCTACGAACACCTCGAACGGGTGACGAATAAACTGATCACTGGTTTGCTGGCGATCGCTAAAGAAACCGGTCACGCGGCCTACGGCGGCAATATTAGCGGCATGTTCGGGATGTTCTTCCAAGCCGACCCGGTGCATAACTACGATGATGCGAAAAAGTCAGATCTCGCCAAGTTTGCCCGGTTCCATCGGGGCATGTTGGAGCAGGGGGTTTACCTCGCGCCGTCGCAGTTTGAGGCGGGCTTTACCTCCTTGGCCCATGGCGATGCGGAAGTGGAACAGACCCTAGCTGCGGCCCGGACGGTGATGGCGGCGTTGTAAGCGATCAACAAAGGGTGAACGTTAAACCAAAGAAGGCGGGGTGACCCGTCTTTTTTGCGTGGGGGATGTTGGGGAACTTTGGGCCAGCCTGAGCCTCTTGAAGTGTGGGGGGTGCGATCGCAACTCAGCCCAATCCTCCCTCAACCCCCAAAAGCCCCTGAAAAGACTCAAAAATCAGGGTACAGTTGGGAACAATCCGCACAAAACGCCATTTTGATCCTGATTTTTAGGGACTCTTAAACCATGTTGCGCTTAAACTTAATCCTTGCCATTCTGACCCTGATTACCAGCAGTCTCTCCCTTCCCAGTCGGGCCCAAATTCAGAGCAGCGAAACCATTTTTGAAGATATTCAACTGAGTCAATCGGGGCCCGAAAGTGTGATCATCCGGGGCATTAGTGGGGGAGACATCGCGATGCGCACCGTCACGGAACAAGACAGTACCCAAACCGGAACCTGCGCCGGATTTATTGACCGTGAACCGGATCATGTGGTGGTCTTACGTGACTTTTTCGACTTCCTCAGCCTTGAGGTGGCTAGCCCTGACGATACAACACTCTTGATCCGCGGCCCCGGCGGCCTGTGGTGTAATGATGACTACGCCGGGCGCAATCCTGCCATTTCTGGGGCCTGGTTAGCCGGTCAGTATGAAGTGTGGGTTGGCTCCTATCGGAAAGACCGCTACCATCCCTATCTGATTCAACTCAGCTCCAATCCAGACACTCCAACGTTAATGGAAAAAGTTCGGCCAAGGGGGCAAAATTTTCCGTAAGACCACGTATGATTGGGGCGAGAGAGCATCTGTTGGTGCGCCTAACATCGCGGACTCGACATGGTGATGATATCTAGGGAATTTTATGGTGAAACAACCACGATACAGCTTTGTTTTTTTTGCCACAGCTTGTCTCATAACGTTGTTTGGTACTGAGAGTGAGGCAGCCATCCGACCCGCGATACGATTCCCTTTTTTCGTGGCCCAGATTCCAGAATCCAATGATGAGCGGTTTTTGCAACCCAATGAAGACCTGCCGCAACCGCTAGAGGGTAGCGATCGCGACTCCCTCGAAACACCCCCCGATGCGACTCCCGATGCGACTCCCACGAATCCCCTGCTCCCCGAACCCGGCCCCATCCGCGTCGATCGCCTGCAAATCATCAACAGCAGCCTATTTAGTCTGGAGGATTTTCAAGCTGAGTTTGCGCCCTTCATTGGCCAACAGGTGAGCGAAGCCTCTCTCCAACGCCTCGCCGACCTAGTCACCGAACGCTACCTCTCCGGCGGCTACATTACCTCTCGCGCGATCCTCAACCCGGAAAGTTTCGACACCGGCACCATTGAAATTGAAGTCCTCGAAGGGGGAATTCAAGCGATTGAAATCGAAGGCACAAACAACCTCAAACCGGGCTACGTTGAGAAACGGGTAGCACTCGGCACTCGTACCCCCCTCAATACGGGCCGCCTCGAAGATCAATTGCGACTCCTCC
>CAZCWE010000191.1:3909-7948 GCA_964502285.1 uncultured Spirulina sp.
ACCGATCCCCTGATTGAAAATATTGAAGCCAGCCTGCGCAGCGGCACTGAACCCGCGCAAAGTATTTTAGTGGTGCGCGTCACCGAAGCGCGTCAGTTTCGCGGTTCGGCCACGGTGGATAACTATTCGCCGCCCAGTGTGGGGTCAGAGCGCATGGGGGTGAACCTCAGCTATCAAAACCTAACGGGGGTCGGGGATGAACTCAGCGGCGGCGTGAAGCGCACCACAAGAGGCGGTTCTGATACCTTTGATCTGAGTTATCGCTATCCCCTCAATGCCATGGATGGCACGCTGCAATTGCGGGCCTCGTTTAACCGGAATAATGTGGTGCAGGAGCCGTTCAATATTTTGGACATTCGCGGCAATTCTGAACTCTACGAAATCAGTTATCGCCAACCCCTGAAACGCACCCCCCGCGAAGAGTTTGCCCTGTCTACGGGACTGACCTATCAGACGGGACAAACCTTCACCTTTGCGGGCCCGACTCCCTTTGGGTTTGGTCCGGAGGAGGACGGCAGCACGACAACAGCGGTGTTGAAGTTTGGGCAGGACTATATTCGGCGGGATGCGCGGGGGGCGTGGGCGGTGCGATCGCAATTTAGCCTCGGTCTTGATCTGCTCGATGCCACCAGCAACAGCGGCTCCACCCCCGACGGACAATTCCTCAGTTGGCTCGGCCAAATCCAACGCGCCCAAGTCCTCAACGAAAACAACTTTCTCATTCTGTCCGCTGATATCCAGTACGCCCTGTCCCCCCTCCTGCCGTCTCAGCAATTTGTCATCGGCGGTGGGCAATCGGTGCGGGGCTTTCGGCAAAACGTGCGAGCCGGGGATAATGGCGTTCGTTTTTCCGCCGAGAATCGACTCACCCTCGTGCGGGATGAAGCCGGGAGCGCCACCCTAGTCCTCGCCCCGTTCCTCGACGTGGGCTGGGTTTGGAATGCCGAAAATAACCCCAACTCCCTCGCCGCAGAGCGTTTCATCGCCGGACTTGGTACGGGGATTATTTGGAATCCTTATCCTGAATTCACCGTCCGCTTTGATTATGGGTTGCCCCTCGTGGATCTCGACGATCGCGGCACCAATGCCCAAGATGATGGCTTTTACTTCAGTGTGATTTGGCGATTCTAACGGAGCCGCATTGAGTATCTCTACATTGGTTTTGGTCATCCCTAAAGGTGCATTGCTTGAGCCGGGTGTAGTGAACGTCGCTCGTCCAGTTCTTCGGGGAGAAGGGAGCCGTGATGCCCCTGACCGCCCGACCGCCGCGCCGCGCACCGTCAAGTTGCCAATGTTGGGGGCAGCTTCGGCCTAGGCTGGGGAAATGGGATGAGCCGTTGCCGTCGTGGGAGCTTGGGCGGCTTGCCGTTGGGCGGTGGTTTGAGCGACGGGGTCGAGATATTGCGGTGTGTACAGCGTATCTAGGTTTTTGGGGAGGTTGGGCAGCCGTCCCGCGAGGGTGAGAATGGCAGCGATCGCTTCAATGCGTTGGTTCAGTTCACCGGATGCCATCCATCGCGACGCTTCACTCTCGTAAAAAAGGCAATACCCTGGCGAATCGCGCTGGCATCTTCGGAACTTAAGTTACCATCAGCGGCAATTTGGCGCGAGCGATAGCCGGTCTCAATGGAGTGAGGTGCATTGTCTCAAAGTTGTGATCACAATTGATAAAAATCAGGACATAAAACACAAGAGCTTGTTGCCAAATTCCTTATAATTTAGCCAAAGAAACATCTTGTCAAGTATCTTCGTTATGCTCACCACGCTCCAGAAATTCACCAAATCTCAAAATTTTCAATATATTCTATTTATTGTTTTGAGTCTCGAAGGAGTTGTGCTTGTCATTCAAACCTTAACCGAATGGCAAAATTTTTATGAGCCAATTTCTAATTATTTGCTTGGTATTATTGTTTTATTAATCCTTCTGGAAAATATCGTCGGTTTAGCTAAAGCGTGGCCCTCAGTATGGCGATATTTTTATGATTTAGGACATCTGTTTAGTTTTGTTCTGTTAATTCTCCTGCTTCTATTACCTGAGCATCCCTATCTGATTTTCATTAGACTTCCTCGTGCCTTGAGAATCCTCACTATTTCTAAGCGTCTAAGTCTCTTCAAAGGTTTAACGCTCCTGAAAACAATGCGCCAACAGTGGAAGTCTCAAGCGGAACTTCGTCAACATCAGGTGTTATTACAAGCGATCTTCGATCGCATTCCAGTCATGATTGTTTTATGCAATGAAGCGGGTGAGATTTGTTTGGTCAATCATGCAACTGAAAAGCTCCTCGGCTGGTCAAATGCAGAGGTCAATTCAGCACAACTCTGGCAAGACTGTTACCCTCAACCTGAACAATATCAACGTCTGCTGGCATGGCGACACACCGCAAATGGTCAATGGCAAGATTTTTCCACCCAAACTCGTGGCGGTCAAACGGTGGAAATTTCTTGGGCTTATGTGAATTTATGGGCAGGAATGTATTTAGGAATTGGGCAGGATATTACAACCCGCAAAACCATGGAAGCTCGGCTGCATTGGCAAGCAACCCATGACGAGTTAACCAAGCTCTTGAATCGTCAAGCGTTTGAAGTTCAGTTAAATCAAGCGATCGCCCATTGTCAAGCACAAGATATTCCTGATACTTTTTGTTATCTGGATATGGATCGCTTCAAAACCATTAATGATACCTGTGGTCATATAGCTGGAGATGAAGCCCTTCGTCAAATCACGACTATTTTGCAACACCATACCCGACCCAACGACATCCTCGCACGCCTAGGGGGGGATGAATTTGGTCTGTTGCTCCGCCATTGTTCCCTAACCGAGGGTGAACAGATCGCCGAACATATTCGTCAAGCCATTGCGGATTATCGGTTTATGTGGCAAGGTCATCGCTTTAAGTTGGGTGTGAGTATTGGGGTGATGAGTCTTGATAGTAGTACCTCTCAAAATAAAGATGTATTAGTGGCTGCTGATGCCGCTTGCTATGTGGCGAAATATAACGGACGCAACTGTGTACAACGCTATTCCTTAGATGATGAACAACTCACTCAACAACAGGGCGATCGCCGTTGGAGTCAACGAATTCAAGTCGCTCTTGAGGCTGATCGATTCTATCTTTATGCCCAAGAAATAATGCCGCTTGATCCTGACAATCACCAACATTTCTATGAGATTCTCTTACGATTTGTGGATGAAACGGGCCAGCATCTTAGTGCCTGGGGATTTTTACCTGCGGCCGAACGCTGTGGCTTAATGCCCAATATTGATCGGTGGGTAATCACCCATTTCTTGACAGTTTGTATGCCCATTTTGCAGAAAACCAAACAAGATTCAAAAATTATCTATACAATCAATTTGTCGGGAGCCAGTATTAATAGTGAATTGTTCTGTAAATTCCTCTACGGTATTTTGCAAGATCATGCCAGCCTTGTCCCTTCTCTCTGTTTTGAAATCACAGAAACGGTGGCGATCGCCAATCTCACCCAAGCCACTGCTTTTATGAATCAACTTAAAACCCTAGGCTGTGCCTTTGCATTAGATGATTTTGGCAGTGGCATGAGTTCCCTCACCTATCTTCAAAGTCTCCCCGTAGACTATCTCAAAATTGATGGTTTATTCATTAAAGATATTGTCAATAATCCGGTCAATCAAGCCATGGTGGAAGGTTGCCATCGCATTGCCCATGTCATGGGTTTAAAAACCGTCGCGGAATATGTCGAAAATGAGGCGATCGCGCTCCAATTACGCGAGATTGGCATTGACTATGCCCAAGGCTATTGGGTTGCTCATCCCTGCAAACTGATCCACGCAGATTAGGGAACTACATTTTAAGCCCATTTCTGTCCTAACAACCTTGTCCGCTGCCATAGCAGTAGTCACAAAGTTTAGGACATCGATGGTTCCCTTGTTCTCAAAAGATACTGTCGAGGGCTGAGGGTGCGCTGATTAAATGTCCTAACAACCTTGTCCGCTGCTATATCTCGCCTTTGACATCCTCCCCAGCCTAAAGGCGTGGGGATTCCCAGTCTAGCGAGCCGAATG
>CAZCWE010000192.1:0-7944 GCA_964502285.1 uncultured Spirulina sp.
TGCCTTCCGAGATTTACTCTCTTCGGGTCTTACGGTCGCTCCACAGACTGACACCCCTTGCCCAGCGGCCAAGACATTAATCGCGGCATTGACCTACTGCTCCGAGGAGGGGGCGCGGAGTGGGTTGACGGCGAAACTGGGATGCTTTCTACAGATTCAGGGGTATACAACACACATTCACTCTGGACGCTGCCAGTTTTCTGGTGCTAACCCCGTTGTGGGGGGTTCGAGGTGGGGCATGGCGATCAAGTTGTCATCCACGATCGCAATTTGGCCATGTTCCCGCAAACGCCCCATCAACCGCGTCACTGTTACCCGCGTTGAACCGATCGCACTGCCAAGATGGGCATGGGTCAAGACAAACGGCAGCCGATAGCCGTTTTCCCACGGTTCGCCGCATTCTTCCATCAACAGGGTCAACACCCCGATCAGGCGATCGATCGTGCGCCGTTGGCCGAGGGTGCTCAACCAGAGGAGCTTGCGCTGATGTTGATACCGAAACGCTGTCAACACCTCGCGCTGAATATCCGGCCACCGTTCTAGATCGTGCCAATAGAGCCAAATGACTTTGGTGTTGTCCACATGGGCGTAGGCCTGAAAATTAAACGGCGCATGGGCAACAAATTCAAAGGGTAACCCCGCCCGCACGAACCCTAAAAACGTCTCTTCCGGCTCGCGATCGGCAACCCTGGAATCTTCTGTCGTCGGGTGGGCACTGCCCATCAGGCGAATGGCGCCCTGTTGGACAAGATAGAGCAGCCCCGGACGAGCGGGAACCAGTTCATCACGGGTAAAGATGCGATCGCGGTAATGTGCTTTAGCCCAGTCACAGAGCAACTCCCATGGGATAGAAGGGTGCTCAACTTCAGAGAGGGTAACAGGTACTGACATGAATTTCCGAAACTGTGAAAGTGAAAAAGATGCATGAGCGATCGCAGACAAATCTGGCGCAGTCACGCCCAAACGGTGGCAGACAGGGAATAGAGCGATTACGGATGGAGACCATTAAGTATTCTGCCTTAGTTCGCCATTTAGCAATCCAGAAGACAGAATTTAATTAAGATATGCGTCTGCTGTAGAGAGAGGATATTTTGGATATTCCGCTGGACGTTTCGCTAAAACGGCAACTCCAAAATGACTTGGTTCGTACCCTAACTCAAGTTATCCATCCGACCCCGATCCCAGTCGCTGATACATTACCAGTGTATCGGGTTAGACACCCGAATCTATTGCAATATCGAAGTTCGTTGGTTCGTCAATGGGCCAAACGATGGAATTGCCCCCCTCAAGCTCTCCGGTTGAAGATTTGTAACGTGAGTGACTGGCGACCGGGAGACACGCCCTTCAGCCTTGATTGGGTCTGGAGTTCGGCGGCGATCGCCGCCTGGTTAGACCAACGCTATGCCGAAATACAGACCCCCTCGCACATCAGCCAGATGGCGGAGCGTTTTTGCTTAGAGATTCCCGTGCAATATACGTTGCAACGCTGGTCGGATCTTTTTGTTCTCGCGAGCCGGGAGTACGACCTGACACCGCCGTTGCCCTGGTCGGCTCTCACCCCAGCGGATACCGCCTTTATTGCGGCGTTGCTGGATTTTGGCGATCGCTTCTCCGACCCGCCGATTCCCCTCGCGGCACGGTTGACCCTCTGCCAAGCCAGCCTCGACTATTACCAAGATCACCGCATTTGGGGGGAGCCGCGCCCCGTTGCCCAAGCCCGCTGGGGACTGATTGCGATCGCGCAAAACTTGATCACACAGGCGGAATGCAACCGTATAATTACGGGCTCATAGGGAACTTTTGGCGGTCGATGGGCTTCGTTGCACCAATATCTCTTGGCATGAATGCCGCGCTGAATTCGCGTGATTCGGTGTCCATGGCTCTCTACTGTGAATCTTGAGTAAGGTTGTGATCCGATAATGAACACTCGCTTGAAAGTCTTAAAACGACTGATTTTCCTCAGCCTCAGTGTCTTGACGGCGGTTGTAATCCTGACGGGGGGCGGCGCGATCGCTCAATCCCCCTCCCCCCTCAATATCCCGTCCATGGCTGACCCCGAACCCTCCCAGTCCAGCGAACCGGAAACCGTGGAACCGCCTCCCCCTGCCCTCGGCTGGGAATTTCTCGGCGATCGCACCCCCAACCATGTCACTCTCGATGAAGTGGAATACACGGGCGACTGCCCCGGCGAGGACATCGCCACCATCGACGCCCGCTTTTTTTCCGACGCAATCCCCACCGCCCGCCGCCGCCGCGTCATCGTCCGCAACATTACCCGCGGCCTCGACGATGACCCCTATCCCTACACCGATCGCGAATACGAGGCAGGGCGACTCTCGGAAGAAACCAATATGCGCTTTGGCACTGACCACAGTGGCCGCTATTTCCACGTTTTGCCGGGGGAAAATACGTTTGAATACGAAATCAAAGACCGCCGCGAGGTGATTGATGCGGGACAATTCACCGCCACGATTGAGCGAAATCTCCGCCGGGTGGAGCGGAATGCCGCCTGGAAGGAGGATCGCGCCTGTGCCAATGACAGTGTGGCGACGAATGTGTGTGCTGATCTGCGCGATCGCCGTCAACTCCGCTGCCCCGATGGGCGCGTTTTGGAAACAGAACTCTTCCCACCCAACGCCACAATCATTACCGCCATCTACAACCTCACTGGACAGCCGATCAACTTCTCAGTCAACAACCGCATGACCCAACTGTTCCCCAACGCCTACACCCAACTCACCGACAACTGGCTCACCCTCCAATACCAAAAACCCGACGGCAGTTTCACCACCGAACGCCTCACCCGTGGCACACGCTACCGCTTCTATCGCTCCGGTAATGACCTCCGCTTCGGTACTTACCATGGGTGGTAATGCCTTCAGGTAAACACCCCCGCCTGACGCAAAGCATCGAGAAACGCATAGACCGCTGGCGGATGGAGGGCATCCTTGAGCATCGCCACGCCGATCGTCCGCGTCAGCACACAGGGCAACTTACACACCTTCACCCCCTTAGGGATCGGCTCCGCCGCCATGCGGGGCAAAATCGCCGCCCCCAGATTCCGCATCACCATCCCGATCATCGTCGAATCTTCTCGGAGTTCGTAGGCAATGTTTAGGGGCATGTCCACGGTTTTTAAGCAGTTATGGATGCGATCGGAGCAGGTATTCACCGACGACACAATCAGCGGATAGGGGGCGAGATCTGTCCAGGTGAGTTGCGTGGGGCCGTTAAAGGCGGGGGGCATCAGGGCAAGATAGTCATCACAGAGAATCTCCCAGGTTTCAAACTCATCGCCTTCGGGTAATTCCGCAACACTGAGATCCGCTTGGCCGTTGAGGAGGGCTTTTTCAATGTTGTAAAACTCGTCGAATTCTGTGATCTTGATTTTGATCGTGGGATAGAGGTCATGGAGCCGCGAAATGGCGCTGGGGAGGAGGTGGGTGGCCATGCTGCGATAGGCGGCGATATGGACTTGTCCCCCCCGCAGCCCCCGCGCTTGGTTGGCTTCTTGGGAAACATTGTCCAGGTGTCGCAGAATGGCGTGGGCTTCTTTGAGAACGCGATCGCCCACTACGGTTAACTGGGCCCCTTGGCGACTGCGTTTGATCAACTGCACGCCCAATTCTGCTTCGAGAGCGGCGATCGCATGGCTCACCGTGGATTGCGACAAGTCCAAGGCCAAGGCCGCCGCGCTGAATGTGCCATGGTCTGCGATCGCCACAAACGCCACCAGTTGCGAGATTTTAATTTTGTAGGGATTAAACGGATGCATAGTAGAGAAAACCCGGATGACAGGGAAGCGTAGATCAAAGCGTGAACCCTCGGCCAGCCCTACGCCGCAGGCTAGCCCGACTGTCAATCCATGCATTTTTTTCAGTATCCAGGGGGACATCCCCCCAGAACCATCGAGATTTTCGATAGTTAACATCTATTCTATCCGTTGTCCCTGAAAGTGGGAGTCGTTACAGTGAAATTGTTCACCCAAAATGATTCCCAGGGGGTTCATAACATGACGAACTTCAGCCTTTCCACCCAACAACAAAAACTCGAAAAGATCTATGGGAAATCCTCCATTGCTCTTTACCTCGCCACCAAATTCACCCAAGAACTCAAAACAACCCTGGCTTGGATGGCTCACCACCTCACCCAAGCGAATGAACCTCGGATTTGGTTGCGCCACGATGCGAACGGCAATACTCAATACAATGCCTACGATCCCCACACTCAAAAACGCTTTTGTGGTGATTCTGAACAAGCTTTGCGTGTTTGGCTCGAAGCCCGCTATAACCGCTAATCAATGGTTTGGCATTCTACTTTTATCTGAATTATTCAAAAAGCCTTGTTTGTAAAAACAAGGCTTTTTGATATCATCCTTCATTCTGCTGTTTCATGCACAGGCTGAATTTGAAACATCACATCCTCATAAATCTCAGTCACCTCACAGCTAAACTCCATCGTTGCTAAAGTGAACTGATCAGATGAACGGTATCGAGTCAAAAACCAAACGCCCTCATCATTGCGCCGAAAGCAATCAATTTCTGAAGCGAAGATGGTTGAAATTGAGTACATCTATCCCTGTTGTGACTAAGTAGTTTGCTAATTTAAAATCGTCAGTCAGCACCAGAAATTGTCCTGCTGCAACTTCCATAATGCCACAATCCGTCACACCAAATGTTGTGAACTTAGGATTTTGAATGAGTTGTACAGCAGGAACCTGTTGCTCATTAAACGTACTGGAAATTAATTGACTGAGGCAAAACAAAAACCCTTCTCTATCCCTAGATTTAAGTTGATTGGCTAGATTATATACTTCTGTGAGGATATGTGGTGTTGTGATGACTTTTTTGAATTTAGCCAAAAGCTGATTCAGTAATTCAAAATCCTCAACTGTAAAATCGCTTGTGCGTTTGAATGTCTCGATTCGATTTGGATTGAGTCTGCCAACAACCCACAGTAAGAGTATGTTGGAGTCAACGAGAATTCCTTTTTGAAGGTAGCGGCTGCACAGTTGAGCAAGATACTCGTCACTCATACTGTTCGGATTTTCATGGATTCAACAGTACCGGTTTCAATGTTCACTTTGAAAACCTTATAGACTCGCTCATAGAAGGGTTTAACCATAGTTCCCTGAGCTTGATCACTAGAAATCATCGCCAAGAAGTCATGATTGGAACCATTTTTTGGCGCGACTGTTTCAACCGTATATCCTAATGTAATCAACCAGTGCTGATCATCTTCGGATCGCTCAATTTCTTCCAGCCTCAGATCTTTGAAGTCATTCATGCTGACTGCGTTGACATTGCATAAAAACTGGATTGCTTTGTCAACGGCGGATCGAATTTGAATGGCCATAGTGGAGAACTCCGAAATACAGAATTTTAATAGAATCTAACGCTAAAGCTAGGGGAAATCAATGGTGACGATCGCACCTTGTTTCATCTCATCACCCCAAACGACAGCAATCCTCAATCAATCGTAAATCTAATGTCCTCACCAACCAGGGGATGTGCGCCTCTGGCCTGTTCATGAATTAAATCTGATTGCCGTGTCCACGATCATGAACGTAATCATAGAGGCTTCAACAGCGGGAGTGTAGGAGACTATTCGTAGTGGGGGAGATGATACGCGGGCGATCGCATCCGTTTCCTGAGCAAAATATTAAGCCTCGGTGAGGGTATGGCGGGCTGGTTCCCCCTTCGTGCCAAAGTTAGACATAGACCGAAAGTACAGAATTTGAGTTTGAGAGTGTAGCGTTATGTCTGAAAACCGGAGAAGCCAAGTTGTGACGCAGGGCGTGCAGCGATCGCCCAACCGTGCCATGCTCCGTGCGGTGGGGTTTGGGGATGATGATTTCTCCAAGCCGATTATTGGGATTGCCAATGGGTTTAGCACGATTACCCCCTGTAATATGGGCATCGGCGACCTGGCCACCAGGGCAGAATCCGCCTTAAAAACCGCTGGGGCGATGCCGCAACTGTTCGGGACGATTACCATCTCTGACGGGATTTCCATGGGAACGGAGGGGATGAAATATTCCCTCGTGTCGCGGGATGTGATCGCCGATTCCATTGAGACGGTGTGTAATGGTCAGAGCTTGGATGGCGTGCTGGCGATCGGCGGCTGCGATAAGAATATGCCGGGGGCGATGATTGCCATGGCCCGGATGGATATTCCGGCGATTTTTGTCTATGGCGGCACGATTAAGCCCGGTCACTACGACGGGCAGGATCTCACCGTGGTTAGTTCCTTTGAGGCGGTGGGGCAATATAGTGCGGGGAAAATCGACGAAACGACCCTGACGAATATTGAGCGCAACGCCTGTCCAGGGGCGGGTTCCTGCGGCGGGATGTACACGGCGAATACGATGTCGTCGGCCTTTGAGGCGATGGGGATGAGTTTGCCCTATTCTTCGACGATGGCGGCCGAAGATGCGGAAAAAGCGGAAAGTACGGCGCAATCGGCGGCGGTGTTGGTGAATGCGGTGCGCAATCAGATTTTGCCCAGTCAAATCCTCACCCGGCAGGCGTTTGAAAATGCGATCGCCGTGATCATGGCCGTGGGCGGTTCAACGAATTCGGTGCTGCATCTGTTGGCGATCGCCCACACCATCGGCGTCGAACTCACCCTGGATGATTTTGAAGAAATCCGCGCCCGCGTCCCCGTGATCTGCGACCTCAAACCCAGCGGCCGCTACGTGGCCACCAACCTCCACACCGCTGGCGGCATCCCCCAAGTGATGAAAATGCTCCTCAACCACGGCCTGCTCCACGGTGACGCCCTCACCATTTCCGGCCAAACCGTCGCCGAAACCCTTGCCGACATCCCCGACGAACCCTCCCCGGATCAAGACGTGATCCGCCCCTGGGACAAACCGATGTACAGCAGCGGCCACCTCGCGATTTTGAAGGGCAACCTGGCCACCGATGGCGCAGTGGCAAAAATTAGCGGCGTGAAAAATCCCAAAATCACCGGCCCCGCCCGCGTCTTCAACTCCGAAGAAGAATGTCTCGATGCGATCCTGGCCGGAAAAATCCAAGCCGGGGATGTGATCATCGTCCGTTACGAAGGCCCGAAAGGCGGCCCTGGTATGCGGGAAATGCTCGCCCCCACCTCCGCGATTATCGGCGCAGGCCTCGGCGATTCCGTCGGGTTAATTACCGATGGGCGGTTTTCCGGCGGAACCTATGGCATGGTGGTGGGTCATGTGGCCCCGGAAGCCGCAGTGGGGGGTGCGATCGGCCTCGTCAACGAAGGAGATTCGATCACCATTGATGCCCATGGGCGACTCTTGCAGTTGAATATTTCAGAGGAAGAACTCGCCCAACGCCGCGCCCAATGGCAACCCCCCGCCCCGCGCTATACCCGTGGCGTGTTGGCGAAATATGCCAAACTCGTCTCTTCTAGCCACCTCGGAGCCGTAACTGATCGCGACCTCGGTTAATCCAGTCCGTTCATCAATGTTTAACCACCTCTCCCAGCGATCGCCGGGAGAGGTTTGCAATAGGTCAAACGCTGATGAATTGGGTTCTCCCATCCTGTCCGTTCGCTACACTTTAGAAATACTCCCCAAGAATTTCTACGGATGGTTCATACATCAAAACCCCCATTGAGTTTGGCAGCATTTTTAGCAGAGCCAGACACCCAACCGGCACGGGAATACCTAAACGGCCAAATTGTCACCAAACCCATGCCTCAAGGACATCACAGCATTATTCAAGGGGAGTTAGTCAGTGCGATTAATGGGGCAGTGAAGCGGGATAAAATTGCCCGCGCCTTTCCAGAGTTGCGCTGTACGTTTGGGAATTGGGCGATCGCTCCAGATGTGGCGGTGTTCACATGGGAACGGATTCCTCGTCTAGAAACGGGGCAAATTGCGAATGTGTTTGCGATCGCGCCAGATTGGCTCATTGAAATCCTCTCGCCCGATCAAGGGTCAACAAA
>CAZCWE010000193.1:0-1217 GCA_964502285.1 uncultured Spirulina sp.
ACGTTAATTTTCGGAACGCAGACTTAAGCGGCGCAGACTTAAGCGGCGCAGACTTGAGCGGTGCGTTTTTGTCCGAGGCGAACCTCAGCGGCGTTAATTTTACGGGAGCCACCTTGACCCAAGCTCGGATGGAGCGGGTATTGATGCCGGAGGCGCAACTCAGTCAAGCCAATTTAGAAGGAGCGTTGTTGATTGATGCGCGGATGGCGAAAACCAATCTTGCTGGGGCAAACTTAACCGGGGTGCGCTTGAATCGATCGGATCTGAGTCGGGCGAATTTGAAGAATGCCAATCTTACCGAGGCGGAATTAATTGAAACCTACTGTGCGCGGACGAATTTAACCGGGGCGAATTTAACCAGAGCGAATCTGGTGCGGGCGGAACTGAGTACGGCGACGTTGACCTGGGTGGAGTGGACGGGGGCAACGATGCCCGATGGCAGCCAGTATCATGCCTAGGCGGGATTAACGGTAATGTTTTTTGCTGTGATTAAAGTTAAATGCTGAGAATGTGCGAGATACTGAGTGTTAGGGTGTCACAATTTTTCAAAATCGTGGATGAGAGTAGCGATCGCGCCAGTCTTTAGATTTCGTTCTCAAACACTATCGATCACAAACTTTTAGCTGACATCATTCAATCCTTCAATGCACGACTCACGCCTTTGGTTCAGTGCAATGATTCTGATGCTGTGGGGAGGGCCTACGCCGGATGCGATCGCGCAGTCCATCGTGCCCGCCACCGATGGCACCGGAACCCAGGTTCAGATTCACGGCCAAACCTATACGATTACCGGCGGTCAGACCTCTGCGGACGGGCTGAATCTGTTCCACAGTCTACAGCGTTTTGGGCTGAGATCCGGGGAAATCGCTACATTTTTGGGGACGGCGGAGCTGCGCAATATTTTGGCGCGGGTCGTCGGGGGCAGTCCGTCTCAGATTGATGGGCTGATCCAAGTCTTGGGCGGTCGTCCAAACCTGTATTTGATGAATCCGGCGGGGTTATTGTTCGGGGCTGGGGCGCGGTTAAATGTGCCGGGGGATTTTATCGCCACCACGGCGACCGGGATTGGGTTTGGCATCATCCTTGAGAGCACCCCTGTCAAAGCCGGTCCCCGGCGGACCATTCAGCAGGTCACCGGAAATGACTATGATGGTTTTTATTTCCCTTCAATTTCAGTTTAGCGTGCGTGCCGTGACTAATTCCAATCGCCGCGGCAA
>CAZCWE010000193.1:1227-2885 GCA_964502285.1 uncultured Spirulina sp.
GGGCAATGGTTTGACGCTCTCGGCACGGTGGACTATGGGCAATTGGGGGGCGACCCGAATCAGTTTGCGTTTGATCTGACCCAGGGGGGCGCGATCGTGAATGCGGGAGATTTGCAGGTTAATCCGGGGCAACAGTTGGGCCTGCTCGGCACAACGGTGATCAATACCGGGACGCTCACCGCACCGGGCGGAGCGATTACGATCGCATCGGTTCCCCACAGCAGCCTGATTCGCCTTTCCCAACCGGGGAACCTCCTCAGCCTCGAAATCGATGCGCCGCGCACCGTCACGGGGGATCTCCTGCCCCTCTCACCGCTGGATTTACCCGCCCTGCTCACCGGAGCCCCGGAGCTTGATCTTGACATCACGGCCACCCCCAGCACCGTCACCCTTGCAGCAACGGGCCAAGCCTTCACCCTTGATCCGGCCCTGACGGTGGGATCAGGTCGTCTCGATACCCGCGATCGCAGCGGCGGCACGATCCATGTTTTGGGCGATCGCGTCGGTCTTTCCGGGGCGACCCTCGATGCGTCGGGCCCGTTCGGCGGCGGCACAATCCGCGTCGGGGGCGACTATCGAGGGCAGGGTCCCATCCCCACGGCCCGCTTCACGGCCATTGATGCGACAAGTCTGTTGACCGTCACAGCCGAGCACCAGGGCAACGGGGGAACCGCGATCGTTTGGGCAGACGACACGACCCAATTTTGGGGGCAGATTGAGGCCGAGGGGGGAACCCTCGGCGGGGATGGGGGGTTTGTGGAGGTGAGCGGCGCGAAAACCTTGATGTTTGATGGCAACGTGAGCGCGATCGCCCCCTTGGGAACCACCGGCAGCCTTCTCCTCGACCCCACTAATATCACCATCGTTGCGGGCAGCACCGCCAATCCGACAGAACTCAGCAACGATAACCCCTTAATTTGGGGCGGGGGACGACTCGATCCAACAAACGAAGATGCGGGCAACCAACAAATTGGCGTGGACAATCTGCGCACCCTCTTACTCGCCAATGATCTCACCCTCGAAGCCTCCGACAGTATTGTGTGGGATGCAGGAGCATTTCTAGACACCACAGGGTTTGGGAGCAATCGCACCCTCACCCTCCGCGCCGATAATGACATCACCCTCAACGGGAATCCCATCGCCGCCGGGGGCAACCCGCTCAATTTGGTGCTGCGGTCTAACACGGATAACGGCACCAGGGGCGATGTAAACACCCAAGACATCACCACCAACGGCGGCAGCCTGACGATCGATAACAACAACATCATCAATGTGGGGAATGTCACCACCAACGGCGGCGCGATTACCCTCACCCTCCCCCTCACCCTCCCCGAAGCGCAACCAATCACCACCGGAATTCTCGATAGTTCGAGCCGTACAGCGGGGGGGAATGTGACATTGACCGGGAATGGAAGCGTGACCATGGCGGCGATTAATGCTCAAGGGGGAACGGGTGCAGGGGGCAGGGTATCCGTGACGACGGGCGGTACATTTCAGGCCACCAGTACCTTCACTTCCCACAACAATCTGACGGCGAGCATTAGTGCGGTGGGAAACCGTCCCGGTTCCGTCACAATTCAGTACGAAACCAATCAGACAAGCTCAACATTTACGCTAGGGTCAGGGGTAACGACTAGCGGCACATTGGGGGCGATTAC
>CAZCWE010000193.1:2895-5252 GCA_964502285.1 uncultured Spirulina sp.
GCCCCCCTCGAACCCCCACCTACCCCCTCTCCTGACCCGGCCCCCAGTGCGATCGCGACTCCCCAACCGAGGGCGATCGCCACAGCAGAGACCCCCCAAACGGCCCCCGATCTAACCCCGATCAGCCCCAACGACCTCACCCCGGCCGCCAATGCGCCGAGTAGCAGTGATGTAATGGCAGCAGCAGGAGGGAGCGGGGGAGGCTCGCAAACGAGTGCGGTGTCCTTTGCCGCAGCGGAGCAATCCTTTACCGCCTCGTTCAATGCCTATTTTGCGTCGGGGTCTAGCGAGGCGGGTGGAACATCAGTGGGTGGGAGCACGGCTCCAGTGCCCATGGATAGTTTTAACGCTCCGAGTGGGGACGGCCAAAGTGGTCAAGGGAGCGGAGATGCTGCGGGTGGAAATGCTGCGGGTGGAGAGACTGCGGGTGAGACGAGCGGTGCTTTTAGTGGCTTGAATAACAGCAATAGCGACAGTGATGGCAGTGATGGGGATGAATCTGCTGCTGAAACGGTGATGACCTTAGCCGAAGCCCAAGCCAGTTTACGCAATGTGGAAGCAGCGACGGGGGTGAAACCCGCCTTGCTCTATGGCTTATTTGTGCCGCCGATTGGCACGAGGACGGAGCCGCAGGACACCGATCAACTGTATGTGATGTTGGTGTTGCCGACAGGCGACCCGATTGTGAAGGCGATTCCGGCAACGCGGCAAATGGTGCTACGGGTGGCGGGGCAGTTCCGGCGCACGGTGCAATCGTCTACCCATGATTCCTATTTGCGACCGGCTCGGCAACTGCATACCTGGTTAATTGAGCCCGTTGTGGCGGATCTTGCAGCAGCGGAGATTCATCACCTGACCTTTTTGCTTGATGATGGGTTGCGATCGCTCCCCGTCGCTGCCTTCCACAATGGCGAGCGGTTTTTAATTGAAGACTATAGCCTCAGCCTCATGCCCAGCATGGCGTTAAGTGATTTGAGCTATGTCAAGATTCAGGGGCTTGGCCTGCTGGCCATGGGAGCCGAAGAATTTGACGATCAAGAGGCACTCCCGGCAGCGGGCACAGAAGTGGAACTCCTCACCAGTGAACTGTGGCAAGGTACATCCCTGCAAAACGAAGACTTTACCAGCGATGCCTTGAAATCCACCCGCCAACGCACCCCCTACGGCATGATTCACCTCGCCACCCACGGCAACTTCAACCCCGGCACTCCGGGAGACTCTTTTATTCAAATGGGCAATGAACGGCTGGGATTGAATGAACTGCGCCAACTGGGGTTAAATGATCCGCCCGTGGAATTGATGGTGCTGAGTGCCTGCCAAACGGCCCTAGGGGATACGGAGGCCGAACTGGGGTTTGCGGGGTTGGCGGTGTTGGCGGGGGTGAAAACCGCTGTGGGGAGCCTGTGGCAAATTAGCGACTTGGGAACCTTGGGCTTTATGACGAGCTTTTACAGCCATTTGCAAGCTGCGCCGATTAAAGCCGAAGCCCTGCGCCAGGCCCAGTTAACATTGCTGAGCAATGCCGTGCAATCCCAAGGTGGACAGTTGCAAGTGGGCGATCGCACCGTTCCGTTACCCGCCGCCCTCGCCGCCAGTGAAGGGGTGAATTTTTCTCACCCGTTTTACTGGAGCACCTTCACGATGATCGGCACGCCGTGGTGATATCCATCGGCCCCAGGTTCTATGCCACAATTGAGTTAGACCGGCAATTAACGCCAACGGGTGAACGTTGCGACCTGAGTTTTAGGGGGCAACATCATCCGAACCACAACCAACACTACTACGCAGGAATATCGAAGATCTATGGCAGGCAAAATTAAACGGGGTTCTCTCGTCCGCGCTGTGCGTGACGCATTGGTCGGCAGTCTTGAAGCGACTGCCAGTGATGCTCGCTTTCCGGCTTATCTTTTTGAAAGCAAGGGGGAAGTGGTGGAAGTTGAAGGCGACTATGCGTTTGTGAAATTTTACGTGCCTACCCCTGGAATGTGGTTAAAGGTGGAGCAGTTGGAGTTGGCGGAATAACGGCGGGGAAATCGTCCCCGATACTGTTTCGTTGAGGGATTAACACCATGAATCGTTTAGGGTCAGAAGCGTTGCGATCGCAGTCCCCACGGCCGCGTGTGGCGGTAATTGGGGCGGGCAGAGTGGGGAGCACCCTCACCCAGCGTCTGGTGGAAAATCAGATTGCCGATGTGGTCTTGCTCGATGTGGTGGAGGGGTTACCCCAAGGCATCGCCCTCGACCTGATGCAAGCCCAGGGCCTCGCGGGACATACCTGCACCATCACCGGCACGAATGACTACAGCGACACCCACAACGCTGATGTGGTAGTGATTACGGCAGGGGTTCCCCGTCGG
>CAZCWE010000193.1:5299-7927 GCA_964502285.1 uncultured Spirulina sp.
TCCTGAGCAGCAATACCCAGATTGTCACCACGGCGGCCAAGGCGGCGATCGCCCAATCCCCCAACGCCATCCTCTTGGTGGTCACGAACCCCCTCGATGTAATGACCTACGCCGCTTGGCACGCCACCCAACTGCCACCCCAGCGGGTGATTGGGATGGCCGGAATGCTCGACTCAGCGCGGCTCCAGCAGTTCATCGCCCAAGAGCTACAGGTGGCCAGTGCCGACGTGCAAACCCTCGTTCTCGGCGGTCACGGGGATTTAATGTTGCCCCTGGCACGGTATTGCACGGTGCGCGGTGTGCCCCTGCCGGAGTTGCTCAGCAGCGATCGCATCCATGCTCTGCTCGAACGGACGCGCTACGGCGGTGCGGAGTTGGTGAAACTCTACAAAACCGGCAGCGCGTTCTATGCCCCAGCCTCTGCGGCGGCGTTGATGGTGAAAGCGATCGCGCAACCCACCCCCCACCTGATGCCTGCGGCGGCCTATCTCGATGGAGAATACGGCATCCGCGATCTGTTCGTGGGTGTCCCTTGTTTGATCAACCACACCGGCATCACCCAAATCCTCGAACTCCACCTCACCGAAGCCGAAATGCTCGCCCTCCAAGCCTCCGCCGTTGCAATCCGCGACAGTGTTAAACAGATCCTGCACAATTTCACCTAGCACCCGCAGCAGCGCGGCCTGTTCCGCAGGACGGCCCCCTGTATCCCGCTGCCCTAGCGGGATGCAGGGGAATCGGGCGAGTTGAGGGTGTGCGTGGCGGGTGTAATCGGCAGCGCGAGGGTAAAGCAGGTTTTGCCTAACGCCTCATCCGTCGCTAATTGGCTCTGTACCGTAATTTCACCGCTGAGATGTTTCACCAAACTTTTCACCAACGCCAAGCCTAAACCCGTCCCGGCAATGCCCTGTTGCGTCACCCCTTGCCCCCGCATAAATTTATCAAAAATACGCTCTTGATCCGCTTCAGAAATGCCCGCGCCATAGCTAGACACAGCAATCATAATTTGATCGTGATCAAACCCCATTTCAATCTCAACGGTGGTATTAGCAGCGGAATATTTTCCGGCATTGGTGAGGAGTTCATTGATCACCCGTTCTAAGCCTTCCGGATGGGAACAGACGATAAAGGGGGTGGTGGAGACACTCACATCAACGGTTAGTTTTTTACTCGTCCAACGCTGTTCAAAAGCTTCAACTAAGGGCTTGAGAAACTCCACCATATCCAGGTCTTGCAGGGAGATGAGGAGGGATTGGGATTCGGATTGTTGGAGTTTTAAGAGGTTTTGAATCAGGTCGTATTCCCGCTGCCATTCTTGTTCAAGGAGGTCAAGATAGCGGCCTTTGCGTTCGGGGGTGAGTTGGGGTTGACGGAGGATTTGGATCGCCACTTTCATGCTGGTTAAGGGGGTGCGGAGTTCGTGGCTGACGGAGTCGAGAAATTCGTCTTTGAGTTCGATCAGTTGGCGGAGTTGTTCGACTTGTTGACGGGTTTTTTCGTAGAGGCGGGCTTGGACTTCGAGGCTGCCTTTGAGTTGGGCGGTGCGTTTATCGACGAGGATTTTGACTTGTTTGAGGGTGTTGTGGTGGATGATGGAGGTGCTGACTTGGGTGCTGACCCAGCGCAACATGGCGAGGTCGGAACTAGTCCAATGGTGGCGTTGGGTTTGCTGGAAACCGATGAAGCCGAGGACGAGGCGTTTGTTTTCGTTGCCTTGGGAGGAACCGAGGAGGGGCAGCAGGAGGAGGGTGGGGAAGGCATCCCAGTCTAAAAACCTGTCGGTGGAGGAGGGCATGGGGGTGCGATCGCGATGGAAAAACACCGAGGCATGGGGGGCATTGTGCCAGGCTTCGAGGCAGATCGGGTCATCGGGTAAACTGCACGATTCTACGGCGGCGATCGCGGGAATGGTCTGGTTCAGTTGCCAACGGCTGACGATGTTGCCGGTGGCTTGGCGAAAGGGTTCATGGGCCAGGGGGTTTTTATATTTCAAGAGCATCACAAAACTGCGATCGATCTTCAAAAATTGCCCCAATTCCGACAGGGTGACCTGAAAGAGGTCATCCACATCATCGGTTTTGCGAATTGCCTCACAGAGTTGCTCAAAGAGTTCGTGGATATTGTGTTGCCAGTGGAGTTGCGTTTGTAGTTGCAGATGGGAAAGGGCGATCGCCACCATATTGAACAACGTCCCCTGCTGATCCGCAGGTAGCGGCAACTGCCAAGCCGGGTCTTGGTGGGCAAACCGCACCACGCCCCCCGCATTGAGGGGAAGCTCTTGAATGGTGGCAAAGGGACGCTGCACGTTGGGGTTCAGTTGGCGCAATTGGGGATAGGCAGCATCGGGAACTGCGATCGCCCCATCACACCAGTAGCCCTCAAGACCGGCTTGGCGATCGTGGGGCGGCAGCAATAAACAGGCTTGGGCGGTTAACTGTTGACCCAGAACCTGAGCAATTTGGTCAAGCTGTTGCTCCGGCTCCTGGGTCGTGCTCAATTGTTGGAGGATTACCTGACCGAGTTGTTGCACATCAAATCTTGTCGTCATCGCGTTTCTCCCATCTCCCCCTGTCAATTATGCCCAATGGATAATGCTTCACCTGGGCTAGGGTGCATTCCGCTGCCTCC
>CAZCWE010000194.1:0-1256 GCA_964502285.1 uncultured Spirulina sp.
ACCCCAACTGGGGCGGTTCTCGATGAGCTGTCTACCCATCAGGACGTTAGCCATTCGGCTCGCTAGACTGGGAATCCCCACGCCTTTAGGCTGGGGAGGATGTCAAGCAAAAAGGTTGGATTCATTCAATTTTTCTCTATGAAGTGAATAGTCCCTGCTCCCAAGATGGGGATAGGGTCAAAAATCGCCATCTTGATTCAGACAATCGGGGCGATCGCATTATTATTCTATTCAGTGGTGCTGCTGGCATCGCAACAACTGAAATAGGGACAGCGAGAGCAGCGATCGCGCTCTGGGGTGGCGGTGAAATTGCCCTGGGCCAATTGTTCAATCATCGCGTGGGCGGGTCGATCCAAGTTATCTAACTCGGCGGGGGTGAAGGTGTGGAGGTGGTCGTGGCGGAGATAGGCGATGTGGGCGTGGGGTTTTTGGGCGGCGCGGCTGTAGGCCCAGAGTTGGAAGCGGTGGTGTTGCGGGTCAAGGGTGCGATCGGTTTTGAAATCTAAAACAAACTCATCCCCCAAACGATCCACATAGCCATTGAACAGCATCCCCTGGCATTCGAGTTGTACCCAGGCTTCCCGCTGACCCTGGCGATAGGCGGCGAAGGCGGGCGCGTGGCGAAACCGTTCCGCACAGTGGAGCGCGTCTTGGCGATCGGCCTCGGACAGATCCGCCCCGTAGGGTTTGAGGTGATCGAGGTCGGTGATGTCCAGCTCTAGGGCTTTATGGGTGAGGGAGCCAATTTTCATCCGGGCAGTTGGGTCGCTGTCGCCGTCGTAAGCCCCCGGATGCCCGTCTACATAGCGAAACTTGAACCGCAGCGGACAGAGGGCGTAATCCGTGAGGGCGGTGATTGGGAGTTCGGAGAATCCGGCGCTGGGGCAAGGGGCGAGGGGGGTGGGGATGGGCGCAGCCGGGGCGGGATCGGTGGGGGGCTGGACGGGAGCGGGGGCGGTGGGGTGGTAGTCCAGGGCGATCGCAGCGACGCAAGTATCCAAACCGGGCTTTAAGAGATTGAGGGTCGATTGATCCGGTTCGGCGGCGGTGAGGATGAGGCGATCGCGGGCGCGGGTGAGGGCGACATACATCAGGCGTTTGGCTTCGGCGGTCTCCGCTTGGTTTTGGCGGTGTTTTAACAGCGTGTAGAGGGCCGAGGGGTGGCGATCGCCTGCGTCATCTTCGAGCTTCAACCCCAGGCCCAACTCCGCATCGAAGTAATAAAAATCGCTGTTGTTGGACGGTTGGCGCGAGAG
>CAZCWE010000194.1:1304-5666 GCA_964502285.1 uncultured Spirulina sp.
ACCTGGGCAGCGGCGATCTGTTTGAGGCGACGCACGACGACGATCGCATCTTCGTTGCCCAGTTCCAGCGATCGCACCACCTCCCGAAAGCCGCGCCAATCCGCCAGCCGCCGCTCTGCGTCGGGGAGATTCGCGAGGATGGCGGTGTAGCCCGTGAGGCGATCGCCCAATTGCAGCAGGCGTGTCGGGGGGTCGGTGCGGCGGGCGGCTTTCAAGGTTTGCAAACCGTGATAGGCTGCGCTCAACTGCGGATCGGTGCTTTGGGCGAGATGCCGCCACCACGAAGTTTTTTCCGGTAAGGATTGGGTGAATTCGTAGAGGGTGCGATCGCTCACGGCAAAGAAGGGACTCCGCAACACCGCCGCCAACGCCAGATCATCCATCGGGTCTGCCAACCACTGCAACAGAGCCCAACCATCCTTCGCCTCACGGGTCGCCAGCAGCGCCCCATCTTTGCCGCGCACACTGGGAATCTGCTGCGCGGCCAGGGCGGCGGCGGGGGCGGTTAAGGACTCCCACGTCCGCGCCAGAATCGCAATATCCCTGTATTCAATCGGTCGCGCTGCACCGCTCGCCTTGTCCTGAATCCACGGCTGGCCCACCATTTCCGCCACGAGTGCAGCGATTTTCGCTGCTTCGACGCGGCGGCGGGCGGTCACATCGGCGGTTTGTCCCTCGGCGGGTTGGACGGTATAGAGTTGGATTTGGGGGGTGGGGGTGAGGGGGGTTTGACGCTGGGCGGTGAGGGATTGATGGAGGTCGCCGAGGATGGGGGCGAAAACCTGGTTAATCTGGGTGAGGAGGGCGGTATGGGTGCGAAAACTGAGGCTCAATTCTAGGGGGCGATCGCGCCCATGGATGCGGTGCTGCCAAGCGTGGAATACCCGCACATCTGCATCCCGAAACCCATAGATGGCCTGTTTGCCGTCTCCCACGATCGTCACGGTGGCCTGTGGGGTGAGGCGGTCTAACAATTGCCCCTGGATTGGGTTTGTGTCTTGAAATTCATCAATCAAAAACACCTTAAACCGCTGGGCATAGTAGTCCTGCACCGCCGGATCGTGGAGGGCTTGGAGGGCGCGGAGTTCGAGGTCGTTGAAATCGAGGATGCGCTGTTCCGTTTTGGCCCGGTAGATGGCGGCTTGCACAGCGATGAAGGCGGCGCGAATCTCCGGCAGCAGGGCTTCGGTGCGGTCATCGATGGCGTTGGGTTCGAGGGTGAGAATGCCCTGATCGCCCTCCGTTTGAGCTTGAGATCGCAGACTTTTGAGGGCATCCTTCACCGTCGCTAGTGTCTCCTTATCCCCCCAGTTTTTCGCGCTGCCGACGTTGATCTTAATCGTCTGCAATGCGGCGATCGCCCCTGCCAGATTTCGCCCCGCTTCCAGGTCAGCGATCGCCTCTAATGCCGTCCTTCGATGCCCCTCTAATTTATCGCTGGGGGCCGCAGCATAGGCTATTAAAACCTGCTTGTCTTGCTGCCATTGGGCAGCGGAGATCAGCGCGGTTAAGCGGTCTTGGCGCAACTGGGCGAGCAGGGGGAGCCAAGCGGTGCGATCGCATTCCAGGGCCGCCGCTGCCGTGCTGGGGTTCTGGAGCATGGCCCGCAGCAGGGGTTGTAACCGCGAAAACGGCAGGACGAGGGGCGGGGGGAGTTGAGCGATCGCCTCCAGGAGCACCGCTTCAAACCACACCGGGGCCAGGAGCGTCTCTTGCACGGTGAAATCTGGGGGCACATCGGCGGCTTCGGGATGGTCGCGGCAAATTTGCTGGGCGAGGGCGTGGATTGTGCTGATCGGGGCGGCTTCGAGTTCGGCGAGGAGGTCGAAGCGATCGCCCATGGTGGCAGTGATCCGGCGGCGAATGCGCGATCGCAATTCCTGGGCGGCCTTGTTCGTGAAGGTCACCGCCACAATATTTAGGGGCGAAATGCCTTGGGAGAGGAAATACAGATAACGCTCCACCAACATGTGGGTTTTGCCCGTGCCTGCCCCCGCCGTCACCGCTACACTGCCGGGATAGTGGGCGGCTTGGGCCTGCTGTTCAGTGAGTGCCATGATCATCCTCCGAGACTGTGGGATCGATGCGATCGCGCTTCCGACAGAGCGCATCAAACTCGCAATAGGTGCAAGCCGTCTGTTTGACATCGGGCTGCACCGGATAATGGCCCCGGTGTAAATGGGTCTTACAGCGTTCAATCGCCGCCGTGAGGTCGTCGTCAGACTGTTTGCTCGGAATCTTTATGGCTTTACGCTGGCTCAAGGAATAGTAATAGGCATCGCTAACGGCTTCGTCGGGGTAGAGGTGCTGCGCTGCCACCGCTTGATAGAGGGGCAATTGCAGGTCAAGCGCGGCCTGACCCTGATTATTTTTAATCCCGCCGGGCCGACTGCTCCCGGTTTTATAGTCAATCAACACCAAACCCTGATCGGTGCGATCGATGCGATCCACCCGTCCCGATATCTGCAATCCGTGCCATTCGCCTTTGAATTTTTGCTCTAGGGCGATGGGTTGGGCGTTTTCGGGTAAAAAATTCGGGTGTTGCAGCACCAAGGCGAGGGTTTTGAGTTGTTCCGGGCGGCGATGTTCCCAGGCGGGCAGCGCGGGTAACTTTAACTGCTGCTCGGCTTCGGTATAGGTGCGATCCAACAGGGCCGGATCGGTGAGGTCTTGGTCTTCGTCCTCTTGGTGGAGCGTGATCAGGATTTCGAGGGCTTTATGGTACAGGTTCCCCCGCAGGACTGGCGTTAACTCATCCTCCGGTTCCGGGGGCGGGCGGAGGTTTAACACTTTGGCCGCAAACCATTTAAAGGGGCATTGCCCCAACTGGGTCAACTGCGACACACTGAACGTCCACTGCGGGTCAGCAAAGGGAACCGCGATCGCACCATCATAGGCATCGGGAGCCGTCCCCCTGGCACGGGCAACCTCGATCGCCCACCCCTGCCGCGCCGCTGTTAACACCGGATCGTTTATTTCTGCCTCGGTTTGGGGGAGGAGGGCTTGGCGGTGTTCTTCGGGGCTAGCGATCGCCGTCGGGGGCGGGGCGGTGGGGTCGAGGTGCAACCGCTGGAGGTAGGGGCTGGGGAACTGTTCTTGATTGGCTTCGATGGTGGCGTAGGAAAAACTGACCTGCTCCGTCATCGCCTGCACCATGCCATAAAAATACAGGGCCTCCTGACGGGCTAGGGCCGCCGCGCTGGGTAAGGACAGACCATGGGTTTGGAGCAGAGGGCGATCGCAGAAATCCACCACCGGGCCCGGCTGAATCGGAGCCGGACAGACCCCGTCCGCCATCCCCAAGACAAACCCATAGCGATATCGCGCCCCGACCACGGCCTGCGGCCCGTGGAGTTCCACACCGCCGCGACCGGGTTGGGCGGGGACAGTGAGGGATTCGAGGAGATCGAGCAATTCGCGGCGAAAGTCAGCCCAGGTGAGGCGTTCTTTTTCTGGTTTGGCGAGAGGGGCGAGGTGTTCGCGCAGGGTGTTGAGGGCGAGGATGTCGCGAGACCAGCGGGCGGCCCGACGTTGGAGGTTAAAGGTGTTGAGGCAGGTTTTCCACCAGTCCACCCAGTTCTCCCGTTGCTGCGTTTGGTTGACCCGCTGCAAGGGGGTTAAGTCGAGGGGCGCGAGGTGGGTGGCGGCGATCGCTTGCCACGCCGCGAATCCCTGGGGCTTTTCTTGCCGGACGATCGCCCAAAACCCCCCATCGGGATTACTACACAGCGGATGGCTCAACAGTTGCGCCGTCTGCTCAAAGGGAAACCCCTGCACCAACACCTCGATCAGCAGGTTTAACCATGTCCCCAGGCGCGTATGCAACAGGGGAATCTGATACAGGGCCCGCACCGGAATCTCGTATTCCCACGCCACATCCAGCAGTTGGGGGCCGTAGGCGGCTTCATCGCGGGCGATTAAAACGATACTGCGGGCGGGGACGTTGTGATTGAGGAGGGTTTTGACTTGGGCTAACACGCCGCGAATTTCGGCTTCGCGGTGGTCGTAGGCGTGGGCGTGGACGGCCGGGGGCGGGGCGGCGGTGGGGGTTAAAAATTGCCCGCTCAACTGTTCGCCACAGGTTTCGGGGGCATCGGGTTCGCATTGTACCGTCCAGCCCTGTTGCTGCAACCAATCGACCGACTGCTGCACATCGGCAAAGAGGGGGTGCTCCGGTTGGGGCAAAATCAGCGCACTGCCGGGGCCGGCGATCGCATTCAGCCACGCCAATTCATCGCGGCGCGGTTGAAAATAACCGTAGATCAGCAACGGATGCGGCGCGGGCGGGGTATCGAGCGATCGCCAATACAGTTCGCTTTCGTCGATGCGTTGATCCGCGTGGAGGGCGGTTTGGAAGGCCTG
>CAZCWE010000194.1:5676-7925 GCA_964502285.1 uncultured Spirulina sp.
CTCGGCAACGCGGTACACCTCGTTTTTCACCGGACAGGCGTCGGCATCGACGTAGATCGCGCCCGTGGCTGTCGCATCGGACATGGCCTGTAAATCCTATGCTGGAAACAGCGAAAGTCAGCTCACCCCGTGGCGCCAAGGCCGGCGGCAATGGCGTTGACGGTGAGCAGGAGCTGCGGCAGCAGTTGATCGAGGCGCGGTGTGCCGGTGGGGGGGCAGTCCGCTAGGTGGGCGCGGCTTTGGAGCAGGTCGCGCACGGCGGGAAGCCAGACACGGGCCGTCCCGAAGGGGTCAGTGGGGTTGAGGGTGGCGGGCAAGATTTCCCGGAGGCAGCGCAGGGCGGCGAGGCCGGAGGCAAGGTGGATCGTGGGGTGATGGTGGTGGTGGTGGGCGATGGCGAGTTGGCGGAGGGTCTGGGTCGGTTGGGCGGCGATCGCTTTTGCGGCTAAGCGAGACCCGGTCACAACGCTCCACTCGGTTTGCTGCGCGAGGCGGGTGGTGAGGCGGTGGGGATGGGCGTTCACCCAAATCACACGGGGGCTTGTTTGGGACATCAACAATAAAAAACGCTATGCACAGCAGCATAGATCAAAAGCGATCGCCTTGACGACACCATAGTGAAGCTCCACGATGGTAATCGATGGAATATCAACATTCACGGAACAGTCTTAAGTCTGAAGTTGAGCGGTTTACATAAAGAGTGGCAGGTGATTTTTCCTCATCCTAACCAGTGCGATCGCGCCTCCGATTTTTCTATTCTGCTTCATATTGTTTGATCAGGGTTTGTAATTCAGTTGCTGTCATGTTGGCCTGTTCGGATTTAGCATAGATGGTCACTAAGACAATGCCGGTTGCTGTCTGAACGTAATAAATGAGGCGATATCCCCCACTTTTGCCTTTTTGAATATCAGTATTCTTGACTCTAAGTTTGAACACGGCAAAGGACACGCCTGGAATCTGTTCGCCGGGTTGTTGGCCATTTTAGAGTTGTGCAATGATGGGGTCTAGATCCTGACGGATGTTGCGATATTTTTTAGCAAGCTGGCGCAAGTTGCGTTGAAATCTGAGAGTCGCTCGCACTTGAATCGGATGTCGTTCAGGCATTTTCGAGACCTGACCAGAGTTCTTCCACTGCGATCGTTTGTCCGGTCATGGCTTCGTGCCACGCTTCCCGAAAATCGTTGAGTTGCTCGATTTTTGTGGGGGATGGGTCTTCGGTGGCTTCGGGAATGAGAACAATCACTTCAACCCGGCATTGCTGCTCCAGGGGAAGCGGTTGGTCAAGGATGAGTTGACCTTGTGCGTCCAAGGTTCCCATAACTTTGAGGGCTTGCATACTGTTCGCGTGGGGTGTGCCGCTATTCTAGCGAACTGGGGGGTTACGCTTCATCATCCACCAGATCGCCCAAGTACAGTTTCACGAAGGTTTTGGCGGCGGTGGGGTTGAGGGTCGTTTACGAGGGTGCAATGGGGTCGCCTTCAGGAGGATGAATCCCCACTTTTCGCCAGAGCCGCCGCGCACTTTGAATCGAGTCTTCACTGGGATAGCGTTCATCATTGAGATCAAGGCGCGTCAGAGTTGCGCGTCCGATTGGACTTGTTCCACGAATACAAGTTGCATCTTGAGTCCAACTAAAGTGCTCCGCCCATGATTGTTTGCGTGGATTATAGAGGGGGTGAATTTCTTGTGTGACGCTATCATAGCCACCCACAAAGTTATAGCGCCTTTCGTTGCAGCGGCGGCAGGCTAAGGCAAGATTGCTAATGGTATCATCACCTCCTAAAGATTGCGGGATCAGATGGTCTATGGTGAAACGAGTGGAGCAAATCCGTTCTGGAGAATGGCAATATTCACAGAGGCTGTTGGCTCTTTCTCGAACGGATTGGCGAACTGAGGCGGGGATGGTCATGGGTTCGCGATCAGGAGGGCGTTGATGTGGGTGAAAATTCGCTCCATTTCTGCGATCGCATCAAGTTCTAGTTGTTCTTCGGGGCTGATTTGGTCGCCTTTTTTGCGTTCGAGGAGGTCTTCCATCCGGTTTTGTAATTCATCATCAAATTTAAACAACTGCCATTGATCCACGGTTTCAAGGCAAATGTTTTTAATGAGGGTTGAAGGGCGGGGGATGGTGGGCTGCATGGGCTGAGGGATGTGGCGTTTCCCGCTATTCTAGCGAACTGGGGAGATCACTCTTCATCCACCAGATCGCCCAAGTACAGTTTCACGAAGGTTTTGGCGGCGGTGGGGT
>CAZCWE010000195.1:0-2216 GCA_964502285.1 uncultured Spirulina sp.
ACCCTTCCTGGGGGCAGCTGCAACGCTGAGCGCGGCCGCGCAGGGCCGGGCGTCTCGCCTTCCTTCCCTCGCGTTTCCTCGTGCCGCCGAACGTGCTAAGCTTCGCCAAGGACCGAGCAGTTCAAACCGCGCCACAAGAACGCGCCCACACACAGGATATCTCGCCAATGCGATTTCTTCGTATCTTCGCCCTTCTCGCCGCTTCCCTCGCGCTCGCCGCATGCGCCGACCAGGGAGCCGGCCGCTTCGGTGCCGGCAGTGGCGGGCAGGGTGCCGCCGGCGCCGGCCTCGGCGGGATCGATTCCGCCGGCCTCGGCTCGGCGGCGGACCCCTCTTCGCCGGCCTATTTCAACAACACCGTTGGCGACCGGGTGTTCTTCGTCGCCACCGTCGCCTTCATCTGTGGTGGTTTCAGCGTCTTCCGGTGGAGCACCACAGGCTTTGAGAAGAATGCTTGTACCGAGGGCGGCTGTGCCGTAGAGAAGAAATTTCCGTCGCCCGATGTTTGGTTGTACCATGTTCCGTTCGTTGCCTCACGTTCTTTAAAATGAATTAACAATCGCCGTTGCTTGAGTTATCTCATAGCTTATGCAGCAAGGGGCATTTAGCGATTAAACCAAGGATGTATGTTAGATCCGTGCTTCTTTAGATTTTGTGCTCTGCAATACCGTTACTCAGCAGAAGGGGGCTAGACAGCGATCGCACCACACACTCAAGAAAACTACAGATATTTGTTAAAAGACTGACTCAGCCGCCAAGGATGAGCAAATATCAATAAATGTTGAATTTTGTCCGTCAACAGCACTAAAACTCAACGCATCATCAAGTCTTGTTAAATTACATTACATATAATTTGTAAATCCTCGCCAAATTACAGATTTATTTAACCCTTGATCGAACGTCTAGGGAGGGGAATCCACTACGCTGAAAGGGAATAGATGCAGAGAAATTGGTGTGACGGCATCTCAATTTTTTTATTGATTATGTGCAGCACGGAGCAGGGATCATGACAAGTCTTACATTTTCGACTCAACAATACGATATTAGTCAACTCAAGCAACCGACGATTCATACCCTGCCTCAAATCCAAGCCCACGGTATTCTCTTCGTGCTGCGTGAACCGGATTTAACGATTCTGCAAGTGAGTCGTAACACCCAGCGGTTGCTGGGCTTTGCTCCCGATGCCCTCCTGGGGCAATCCCTGGAAACGCTCCTGGATGTGGTGCAGATGGAGCAAATTCAAGCGGGCTTACGGGCCCCAACCCTAGATCAGATTAATCCAAGCAAAATCTGGATTCGTCGCCAGGGGGACGAGTATGGTGTCTTTGATGCGGTGTTTTATCGCACGGCGGCTGGGGTTTTGGTGATGGAATGTGAACCAGCGATCGCCCTTGAGCATATTCCCTTCCTGAGCTTTTATCACCTCGCTAAATCTTCGATCAACCGCATCACCACCACGACCAATCTCCACGATTTTTGTCACATCATTGTCCAAGAAGTCCGCAACCTCACAGACTTTGACCGAGTGATGCTCTATCGGTTTAACGACGATAACCACGGCGAAGTGTTAGCCGAGGCGAAACATGAGGCGTTGGATTCTTATTTGGGGCTGCATTTCCCGGAATCAGACATTCCCGCCCCTGCCCGCCAATTGTTCCTCTCGAACTGGATTCGGGCCATTCCGGATGTGACGGCGGAGCCGGTTCCCCTCTATCCTGCTCTCCATCCCGAAACACAGCAGCCAACGGATCTCACGCTTTCGATTCTGCGCAGCCCCTTTTCCTGCCACATTGATTACTTGAAAAATATGGGGGTGGGGGCATCATTAACGATTTCCCTGATTAAGGATAATCGCCTGTGGGGTCTGATTGCCTGCCACCATCGCACCCCCAAACAGATTTCCTATGAACTGCGTAAGGCTTGTGAATTTTTGGGGCGGGTGATTTTTGCTGAACTCTCCACCCGTGAAGAAGAGGCGGACTATCGCTATCGGATTAAGTTGGCGCGGGTGCAGTCGGATCTCATTAATGCGATGTCCGATGCGGATGATTTTATTGTGGGTTTGGTGAAAACGCCAACGTTGCTGCTGGATTTGGTGAAGGCGACGGGGGCAGCGATTTATTTTAATAATCAGTGGACGCTGGTGGGGCAAACCCCGGCCCGGGACGATTTGGAGGGGTTGGGGCAATGGTTGACGAAGGCGATCGCCGATGATG
>CAZCWE010000195.1:2226-3601 GCA_964502285.1 uncultured Spirulina sp.
ATCATCGGTGCCATCGTCGGCTCCACCAACACCCGAGAAAGAGGAGGATGATGTGTTGGTCACGGATTCGCTGCCGTCGATCTATTTTGACGCGGAACGGTTTAAGGGTTTAGCCAGTGGCTTGTTGGCGATTCCGTTGGCCCAGCGCAGTTTTGTGATGTGGTTCCGCCCGGAAGTGCTGCAAACGGTGAATTGGGGGGGGAATCCGCAGCAGGCGTACCATGTGGAGGAAATCGAGGGCGAGGTGAAACTCTGTCCGCGTCAGTCCTTTGAATTGTGGAAAGAGACGGTGAAACTGACGGCATTGCCCTGGCAACCGGATGAGGTGCGGGCGGTGTTGGAGTTGCGCAAAGCGATCGTCAACAATGTGCTGCGCCAGGCGGAAGAGTTGGCGCTGTTGGCTCAGGATTTGGAGCGATCAAATGCGGAACTGAAGAAGTTTGCCTATGTGGCGTCCCATGATTTGCAAGAGCCGCTCAATCAGGTGGCGAACTATGTGCAGTTGTTGGAAATGCGCTATGACGAGGTGCTTGACCAAGATGCTAAGGATTTTATTAATTTTGCGGTGAATGGGGTGAGCTTGATGCAAACCTTGATTGATGATGTATTGGCCTATTCCAAAGTGGATTCCAGTGGCATTGAGTGCGAGTCGGTGGAGGTGAGTGATGCCATTAAACGGGCGATCGCCAATGTCCGGAGTCGGATTGGGGAAACCCACGCCGAAATCACCTGGGACGAAATGCCGGTGGTGATGGCAGATCCGACGCAGTTGATGCAACTCTTCCAAAATCTGATCAGTAATGGGATCAAGTTTCACACCCCGGACATGGTGCCGCAGATTCATGTGGGGGTGGAGCGTCAGGAAGACGTGTGGCAGTTTACGGTGCAGGACAACGGCATTGGCTTAGATGTGCAATTTGCCGATCGCATTTTTGTGATTTTCCAACGCTTGCATACTCGTGACGAATACGATGGCTCCGGTATTGGTCTGGCAATCTGTAAAAAGATTGTCGAAGGTCATCGGGGTCAGATTTGGGTAGAGTCTGAGCTCGGACAAGGCACTACATTTTATTTCACTCTGCCTGTGGAGGATCGCGATCGTCATTATGTCAACCGACGCAAAACGCAAAACTATTTTGTTAGTGGACGATAATCTCGGTGATATTCGCCTGATTCAAGAAGCACTCAAAATGAGTTCCCTGGAGCATGACATTGTGATTGCCCGCGATGGGGTCGAAGCGATCGCCCATCTGCGCGGCCTCGACAATTGTCCCATCGTCTATCCGGACTTGATCCTGCTTGATCTCAACCTGCCCTCGGGAGAGCTGATCGAGCACCTGCTCGAACCCTCCCCTGAAGAAGAAGGAGCTTCGTG
>CAZCWE010000195.1:3611-7896 GCA_964502285.1 uncultured Spirulina sp.
CTCAACCTGCCCCGCAAAGACGGGCGGGAAGTCTTGGCCGAAATCAAAACCGATCCAGCCCTGAAGCGAATTCCCGTCGTTGTGCTGACCACATCGCGCCACGAAGACGACATCATCAACAGTTATGATCTGCATGTCAACTGCTATATTTCCAAATCACGTAATCTGAGCCAATTGTTCAAAATTGTGCGGGGGATTGAAGAATTTTGGCTAGAAACCACGACCCTACCCCCCAACATTCACTAATGACCGACAGCGTTACCATTCTGCTCATTGAAGACAGTTTGGCCGATGCGCGCTTACTCCAAGAAGTGCTGCGGGGCAGTCCTTTCTCCAACAGTCGTCTTCTCCATGTGCAACGTCTCCAAGCTGCCACGACACTTTTAGACCGGGCAGAACAAGAGGCGATCGCTGTGGTGCTTTTGGATTTAACTCTCCCGGATAGCTACGGCCTGGCCTCCTTGGATACGATCACCCACCATGCGCCCCAGTTGCCGATCGTAGTGTTGACCAATACTAACGATGATCAACTGGCACTGCAAGCGGTGCGCCACGGGGCTCAAGACTACCTGATCAAGCGACAGATCAACGCGGAAATGTTGAGCCGGGCAGTGCATTATGCGATCGAGCGAAAACAAGCTGCCGAAGCCCTCCGCATCGCCAAAGAAACCCTAGAATTACGGGTCAGCCAGCGTACCGCCGAATTGAAGGCCGCCAACGAATCCCTCCAGCAAGAAGTGGCCTGGCGACAGCAAATCCAAGAGCGGCTCACCTTAGCGCAACAGGTGGGGAAAATCGGCACGTTTGAATGGATTTTAGCGAGTAATCGGGTGTTGTGGACGGCGGAACTGGAGGCCCTGTACGGGGTGCAGCCGGGAGAATTCGGCGATCGCCACCACACCTGGCTGCAACGGGTTTACCCCGAAGATCGCCCCCGTCTCAAACAGGCTATCCAAGACACCCTCAGCCACCACATCGGCTTAAACCTTGAATTTCGGATTCTCTGGCCCGACGGAAAACTCCACTGGATCGCTGTCACTAGCACAGTTTTTCCCGCCCTGGAGGACAAACCCCAACGCCTGATTGGCCTCCACATGGACATCACTGAAAAAAAGCAACTCGAAGCCCAGTTTCTTCGCGCCCAACGTCTCGAAAGCCTCGGCACCTTGGCCAGCGGCATCGCCCATGACCTTAACAATATCCTGACGCCGATCCTCTCGGTGGCCCAACTCCTCCCCCTCAAACTGCCGAATTTGGATGCCCAAAATCTGCGGCTCTTAGCCATCCTGGAAACCAGTGCCCGCCGAGGCAGTGATTTGATCAAGCAGATTTTATCCTTTGCGCGGGGGATGGAAGATAAACGTATTTGTATGCAGGTCGGGCATTTGCTCACGGATATTCAGCAGATGATTCGCCAGACGCTGCCGAAATCCATTGAGATTGTGATGGAAATTGATCCAAATCTGTGGATGGTGAATGGGAATTTAACCCAGTTGCATCAGGTGTTGATGAATCTTTGTGTGAATGCCCGCGATGCGATGCCGATGGGGGGCACGTTGCAAATTACGGCGCAAAATTGGACGGTGGATGAGGGGTTAGCGCGGCAACATTTTGATGCGATCGCTGGCCCCCATGTGCAAATCACCATTGCCGATACAGGCATGGGGATTGCCCCCGAACTCCTGCCGCGTATTTTTGATCCCTTCTTCACCACCAAAGAAGTCGGCAAGGGCACGGGCCTCGGTCTTTCGGCTGTGCTGGGCATCATTAAAAGTCACGGGGGATTTATTGATGTTCACAGTGCCGTCCAAGGGGGCAGTACCTTTATTGTCTATCTCCCGGCCCATATTGCCCTTTCTGAGCAGTCCGAAGCGGCGGGTGCAGTGCCCGTGGGTAACCAGGAGTTAATTTTGGTGGTGGATGATGAAGAGGTGGTCTGTGATGTGATCAAAACGACCCTCGAAACCTATCACTATCGCGTCCTCACCGCCAACCACGGTCTCGCCGCGATTTCCCTCTACGCCGAACATCAGCATCGGGTGCGGGCGGTGGTGATGGATATGATGATGCCGATTATGGATGGGGCGGCGACGTTACCGCTCTTGCAACAGATTGACCCGGCGGTGATTGCGATCGCCACCAGCGGCCTCAACTCCAGTGAAGCCGCCCAAACCGCCAAACAACGCGGGTTTAAGGCATTCCTCCCCAAACCCATTCACATCGACAATCTCCTCAATACCCTCCATGCTTGCCTGAGACAAAGCCACGACGCAGAGCAGCTTAAGCCTTAGCGAATCGGATCATGCACCGTCACCAACTTAGTTCCATCGGGAAAGGTTGCTTCTACCTGAACCTCCGGAATCATTTCGGCAATCCCGTCCATCACATCAGCGCGGGTGAGGATCGTCGCCCCGGCGGTCATCAGTTCCGCCACGGTGCGCCCTTCGCGGGCTCCTTCGAGGATGGCTGCGGTGAGGTAGGCCACCGCCTCCGGGTAATTGAGTTTTAACCCCTTGGCTTTGCGACGCTCGGCCAGCAGGGCTGCTGTAAAAATCAGTAATTTATCTTTTTCCTGGGGGGTGAGTTGCATGGAGATTTTCTCGGTAACTGAAACTGCTCGGACTGGTGCGGGGTGCGGTGCTGCTTAATCATCGGCGGGGCGCGTTAAAATTTCAACCCCCGTTTCGAGGATTGCGATCGTATGTTCAAACTGGGCTGAAAGTTTGCGATCCTTCGTGAGTGCTGTCCAACCATCCGCCTGCACCTGCGCTTCCCACGTCCCTTCATTAATCATCGGCTCAATGGTAAACACCATGCCGGGGCGGAGTTTTTTCCCTTTGCCCCGCGTGCCGTAGTGGGGAATCTGCGGGGCAGTATGAAACACTCGATTCACGCCATGACCGACAAAATCCCGCACCACCGAAAAACCGTGGGCTTCGGCGTGTTCTTGGATCGCCGCGCCAATATCTCCCACTCGTCCGCCGGGCTGCACGGCTGCAATCCCGCGCATCAAACATGCTTCGGTGACCTCAACGAGTTGTTTCGCCACGGGGGACGGTTCGCCCACAAAGAAGGTGCGGGAGGTGTCCCCGTAGTAGCCGTCAAGGATGGGGGTGACGTCAATATTAATGATGTCGCCGTCTTTGAGAATTTCAGTGGCGCTGGGAATCCCGTGGCAAATCACCTCGTTGATGCTGGTACAAATGGATTTAGGAAAGCCGTGATATCCCAGAGGGGCACTGACGGCTCCATGGGCTTGAGTCCAGCGTTCCGCCTCATCATTGAGTTCCAGCGTGCTAATGCCGGGTTTGACCATCGGGGCGAGGTGGTCGAGGAGTTGGGCAGCGAGTTTGCCCGCCTCCCGCATTTTGGCAATTTCACGTTTTGAGAGCAAAACGATGCGATCATTTCCCATGGACTCGTTTGAACAGACGGCTAAAGTGGTTTCGTTCTTTATCGTGCCAGATTGTGGAAATTCTGGGGCACTGAATCCACAAAACGAGGGTTAACCCATGGCGATTAGGGGGGCGCGTCCCACGATTAAACGGCTAAACTGCTGCGGGTGAGTGGCGATAGAATGTCACAGGTGCAAGTCGAGATGGACAATGTAGCACCCTAACATGAGGTCGCCAGACCAGAGTTCATATTCAATTTGGATGCGATCGGGGAGGGGATAGCCGGATACGACGAGTCGCCGGGTAAAGTTGCGCAACCGGATCGAACTGTGGAGATAGTCGGATTCGCTGGGGAGCCAGTACCGTGAGGTCCCGTAGACTCCGTTGGCCCAATGGTGACGATACCCCAGTTGGCTCCGTCCTTGGAGGGTCATGAGCACTCGTTGGGAGGAAAATTCAAACCAGAGGAGTCCGGCATTTTTGGCATCGGGTGCTGCGGTGAAGTCTTCTCCGGTGCGGGGAAAGGTGGGGTGCTTGAGGAGAAGATGGAAACAATCTCGATCTTTTTGATAGAGCGTTGCATAGGTGTCAAACGCCGACCAAAGGGGGAGGTTGGTCGCCACAAAAGACAGCGAGACGGGGCATCGATAGTGGGTCAACATAAAGACGGAATAGTCAAGGATTCAGCTATTCTTCACGATAGCCTGCATTCTGAGGGGCTAAGGGTTTCGCAACAGAGCTGTTACAGGTCTTTGGGCAAATTAACAGAAAATATCTTGCTTTTTTTTGTTCAGTCCCATACAATGAGTAACTGTCGCTGAAATTTCAATCCTCAGTAGCTCAGTGGTAGAGCGGTCGGCTGTTAACCGATTGGTCGTAGGTTCGAATCC
>CAZCWE010000196.1:0-2464 GCA_964502285.1 uncultured Spirulina sp.
GAGGGGTTCATTAACTCGCGTAGTTGTCTCTCTAGTTCGGCTTCGAGGGATTGCACACGGGCATCAGGAGCGCGATCGCGCTCCTGACTTTGGCCATAGTCTACGGACGAGGGTTCAATCTCATCGGGCAAAATCATGGCGGCAAAGTCTTGTAGGGCAGACTCTACTTCTTCATCAAAGTCCTTCGGCTTGACGGCGGAGATATCGCTGGACTCCAACGCTTCCGCCTCGGCTGCTGGGGCGATCGCCTCTGATGCGAGTGCGTCAAGGTCGGCAACCGGCTCAGGGGTCGGTGGTGCGGTGGGTGGGTGAGGAGGTTCGGCCGCAGGAGCAGCGTCAAGGTCTTCCGGTGCGGGGGCGATCGGCGCGTCGGATGGAGGGCGATCGCCCTCGTCGGGGCTGACGCTTTCGTCTAAGCCTGTCCCGGCGGCGGTGGGGTCTGGGGTGGCGGACTCTGGTTCTGTAACAGTGTCCGGTTCAAGGGCGGGCGATGCCTCGACTTCCGGCGACGCAGGCCCAGCGGAGGCCCCGCGATCGCTCATCACTTCGTCGGCGCGGTCTTCTAATTCAGCCGATTCTAATGCTTCCGGTTCAGGCAGGGTCTCCGGCGGGGTGCGATCGCGCTCCTCGGATGTCGTCGTGTCTGGTTCCATTAAATCCGGGTAGGGCGGCGGTGCGGCTGATGCCACCTCAGCCGCAGGGGTCTCGCTCACCGCAGCCTGAGACAATGCCGATGGTTCCCCAGGGTGGACGTTGCCGTTCCCATTGCCATGATTTTGATCCGACACCAAGCCGTCGATCCCCAACATGGCGTTGATATCAGCCGCCGACACCGTCGGAATCCCGGTTAAATCATCGGCATCAAAAGAAGCGATCGCCTCCTCCGGGGACTCCATCGCCGCTGGCGGGATCAATGTATTGTATTCCGTCGCCAACAGATCCAACTCGGTGGCATCATCATGACCTTCCGCCTGGGGTAATGTCCCCGTATTGAAGGTATCCACCAACAAATCCATCACATCATTAATTTCTAAATCCGAGGCATCCGTAGCCTCCACCGGAAGCGCTGCCTCAGTTGGGGATACCTCGGATGGGGTCGTCGCCGCAGCGGGCGGCGGTGGGGATGCTGCGGTGAGGGGAGCCGAAAACTGATCCGCCGCCGCAGACCCAGGAGCCGACTGGGTAGCGGGGTCAATCGGCTGAAACTTACTGATTCGTTGGGTTAAGGTCGCGGCCGCATTTTCGTCAATGGTTTCCACATCGTCGGGGTCACGGCCCAGCGATCGCGAATCATGGTGGGTCAGCAGTTCATCCAAATCCACCAGCAACCCTTTAAATAGATCCTCGGTCACCTCCAAATCATCAGCGGGAGGATCTTGCGAATCAGCGGGAGAGTCTGGCGCGTCTGGGGTGGGGTCGCCCACCGGTTCAACCGGAGAGCTAGGAACCTCCGCTGGCGATGACGAGGATGCTGGTGGCGCCGCATCCGTGGGCTCATCCCACGGATCAGGGATGGGAGCAAACTCGTGAGGGGAGTGATCCGAGTTGGAATATTTTTCAGAACTCATACCCACCATAGTGTTTGGCAAAAACAATAGCGCTGTGACATCGCCAAAGGCTCAACATCATTAAGCTACGTTCATGGTAGTGGAGAAGTTAAACTACCGACAAGCAAAATCATGGGATGCACCGTCAAGGCACGTCTAGCATCCATACATTACCCTACTGTGCTTGAGAAATTTGGCGGATTTTATATAGTTGAGCGGATCTAATGGCTCAACTCAACCACCACAAACTCCCCAGAATCACTAAAACGAGCACCAACGCCACCCCCACAAACTGATTGTCTTGGGTATTGACTTGGCTGAGGTCGATCTCTTCAATCACAGGTTTCTTGGCCCGTTTTCGGTCATTTTCCGTCTTGGGGGGGACGTAGCGATCGCGCCGCTCACTATCGGATAAATTCGCCAAATCAGGAATCTCGGTCATCCACTCCTTCGGACGTGCCAACACCGGAGCCCGCAAAATATAGAGCATATTTTGAGCCTGCTGTTTAATCAGCGGTGAGGGATGCAACAGCAGCTTTTCACAGCGCACGATCGCTTCTTTATCCTCCCCCATCAACTGATACGCATTCACCAGCCACAGTTGAATCTCGCCCCCCTTGCGCGCTGTCGGATAACTCCGCGCCAACGCCATCTCAAAAAACGTAATACTCTCGGCATACCGACCCCGCTCAAACGCCTGCCGTCCCGCCGCCATCACCTGATCAATCGTCAACTTGGCTTGTGTGCGATCGCTCATCACTCAACCCCTATCCACCTCACAGCAACCGTGATTATCTCAATAATCTTGCTAGATACCATAGCAGATTGATCCGGCAGCACGGGGTCGCACGGATTCTGGCCGACAATGGGTGGAAGAAGATCGTAACCCCTCCCGTTTTCAGGCATTTCCATGGCTT
>CAZCWE010000196.1:2474-4507 GCA_964502285.1 uncultured Spirulina sp.
GCAATGGCAATACAGCTTCTTCCGGCGGCGGTTGTTTCTCGTCTTTGCCATTTCCCTGACCATTCTGCTCTGCATGACCCTGCCCCGGTTTGTCCAGAACATGATCACCGGTCAGCCTCTCCCCGGTTGGTGGTTTACGGATCTTTGGGTGGGACTGGGCTTGATTTGTAACCTAATTTTGTTGCGGTTGAGCCGTCACAATTGGCAAATTAACCTGATTTTCCTCGGCTATTCTGGCTCGATTAATCTGATTGAACAACTGTCCGAAGTGGCCATGGGCGGGCGACAATTTGATATTCTTGACGACTTTTTTAACTGGGTGCTGGTGTTCTTTTTGCAATCCACCTTGATTCCGGTGCGGTGGCAGTTGCATTGCCTCTGTCATGCCCTCACCTATGGCCTGTATTTTGCGATTAAATGTGCGTTTGCGATCGCAACAGGGCAAATGGTGATGTGGTATCCGGAAGAGTGGACTTCGCCGCCGAGTTGGATTTTTACGTTGACGATGGTGTCCTTTGTGGCGACGCTGTCGGTGTATTTATTTGAGCGCACGGCCAAGGCGGAATTTGCCGCCCAAACGGAAATCCGTCGCGCCTATCAAAAGCTCACGATTGAACAGGAGCGATCGGAAGGGTTATTGCGGAATATTTTGCCGGACAAAATTGCCTGTCGCCTCAAAAATGACCACCAAACGATCGCCGAAACCTTCACCGAAACCACGGTTTTGTTTGCGGATATTGTCGGTTTTACGGAGCTTTCTAGTCAGATATGCGCCCATGATTTGGTGGAACTGCTCAACGGTGTTTTTTCCCGGTTCGATCGCCTCGCGGAGCATCACGGCTTAGAGAAAATCAAGACGATCGGGGATGCCTATTTAGTGGTGGCGGGGTTGCCGAATCCCCGTGCGGATCATGGGGGGGTGATTGCGGAAATGGCGCTGGATATGCAGCGGGTTTTGGGAGAGTTTAATGCCGAAACGGGGCGGGATTTGAGCCTACGGATTGGGATTCATAGCGGGAGTGTGGTGGCGGGGGTGATTGGTTTGACGAAGTTTGCCTATGATATTTGGGGGGATACGGTGAACACGGCGAGTCGGATGGAGTCCCACGGTGTGCCGGGCAAAATCCAAGTGTCGGAGGTGGTGTATCGTCAGTTGGCGGCTCGGTATGACCTCGAAGCGCGGGGAATGATTACGATTAAAGGCAAGGGCGAAATGATGACGTATTTTTTGCGATCGCGCCGTGAGCCGTCTCCCCAAATTTCCCCGCCCCAATCCTTGCACCGTGATTGATTATGAATCCTCTCCTTCAGTTCCAACCGCCGGGTTTTGGCCCCCGCACGATTAGCACCACCCTCGGCAAGATCACCTACTACACCCAAACCGGAGCCCCTTGGCTAAAGGATGCGGCGCGATCGCCCCTGTTGTTCTTGCATAGTTTTGGGGGTGGCGCGTCGGCTTATGAGTGGTCGCAGGTGTATAGTGCGTTGGCGCTGGACTATGAGATTATCGCGCCGGATCTAATCGGCTGGGGGGCATCGAGTCGCCCGGAACGCCGCTACACCCCGGCAGATTATCAGCAGATGATTCACGAGGTGATCGCAGCGGTGGCGACGGAACCGATCGCGATCGCGGCTTCGTCGATCACCGGAGCCTTGGCGGTACGGGTGGCGAATCAAGACCCGAAACAGGTGCGATCGCTGTTTCTCGTCTGCCCGTCGGGGTTTCGGGATTTTGCCCAGGCCAGCCCGCGCCGCCTACCCGTCGAGATGATTAACCTCCCTGGTATAGACCAGGTGCTCTATACCCTGGGCGCGACGAATGAATGGGCGGTGCGCAATGCCTTAGAAAACTTTCTCTTTGCCGATCGCGATCGCATCACACCGGAAATGGTCGCCGCCTACCTCACCGCCGCCAATCAACCCCATGCCGATATTGCCGCCCTCGCCTTTTTGCGCGGTGATCTCTATTTCGATTTAGCTGCCGATATCCCAGCGTTAACCGTGCCGACGACGTTCATTTGGGGGGCGCGATC
>CAZCWE010000196.1:4517-7885 GCA_964502285.1 uncultured Spirulina sp.
AGCCCCGCGGACGCGGGGAACGGGAGCACTCCGATGGCGACCGGGTGCGCGATCGCGGTTCAGCCCCGTGGCCATCGGTCGTCGTTTGGCGGCACTGAATCCAGAGGCGATCGCTGCCCTACACACCATCCCCAACGCGGGCGTTTTGCCCCACCTCGAACAGCCCAGCCTCGTCGCCGCCCTCCTGCGTCACTGGCTCACCCCCTAGAGTTCTGACCCCTAAATCCATATCACGCCAGATCATGCCGCAATCTTCTTGTCTTTTCTCCCTCCACTCGGGTCATGTCCGTCTGGGCGATAATCCGGTCTTCGTCCGGCAGCAATTGGTCGCAGGCTCTCCACCCGTCACTGAATCCAGAAGTAGCAGTTCCAATCCTTGACTCGCTCCCAGACCGAACGGAACGTTGCCGCGCTGCGGTTTTCTCACACCCAGTCCAGAATTCCCGCTCGAACGCGATCAACAACAGTCCAGAGCCAAATCTTGTTGTCTTGGACTAGCGGGCGGTCGGGTAGATCAGGGACATTACTGCCCTCTTCCCCCCTAAGAACCGGACGAGTGACTTATAATATCTCGATAGAATTAAAAAGGGATAAAGATGGGTAACTCTAAATTTTTAGGTTATTCTGAGTTCGAATTCTCTATGATAAGGTCGAAGTTTGGTGGTGAAGGAGTGTTTATATGCTATCGCACTGTAGATACTGCCGGTCATGCTGGAAGGTTATATGATCATTTGAAATTGGTTTTCGGAAAGAGAAAAGTCTTTTTTGATAAAGAGGGATTCCGTATCAGCCAGAAAATTACACCTCATACTAGAGAGGTGTTGGCAAAGTGTTCTACGCTTCTAGTATTAATTGGTCGGAACTGGCTCAGGAAAAACGATGAATCACCTGATTACGTTGTTGAGGAAATTAAAGAAGCCTTGAGAATTGGATTACCTATTATTCCATTATTCTTTGATGGTGCTCAAATGCCTTCACCAACAGAACTTACAAATGGAATAAAAGAACTAACCGATATCCTCGGCTTTGAAATTAGAAATAATAATTTTATGGGCGATCTTGATATATTAATAGATCACTTAAAAATTAAAAATATAAATCGAGGAAAAAGCCCAGTAATACTGAAAAGAAAAAATCAATTTACCGGATCTGCCGCGATATACAAACTAGAAGTTGATGAAGTTCCTATTGGTTCTATAGCTAGTGGTAACAGTGAAAAGTTCTTTATCGATTCTGGAAATCGAAAACTTCGCATATCAAATTATATTACATCTAAATATATATCTACACCTAACGGTCCTATATTTAACAATGATACAACGTATTATTCCAACGAAATTAATGTTTCTTTATCACCAGATATTCAAGTGATCTTTTATTGTTATTCCAATTGGCGAATGAAGCTAGTGTTAGAAAAAACTGGAGCTACCGAATATCATGATGAGCTAGATATTGCTTAATCAATCGCTCTAACTGACGTATGCACCCAGTACCACAAAAATGAAGTGTCTGTCAGAATTTCAAGACTTGAGTTCATGAGTTATACTTGGGGTAGACTAGAATCTTTGAGATAGGATTTGGGTCTCTACTATGGATTAGAAGCTTTATGAAAATTAGAGATTTGTTCGAAAAGTGGAATCTAACAAGTTTACAGGTCAAAACTCCTGTTTTGGAGATGGAATGGCGTCCTTCAGACCGAGATAAAGACGCCGCATGGGACTTATATGTTGAGTTGCTTACACGTATAGCAACTCAAACACTACCAAAGGGTCATGGTGTTGAGCAGACAGCTTTATCAAGTATTTACGCGCTTTTTAATATAACTCGTCAGACACTCAAAGAGCATGGGAGAGGATGTGTTCAATTTACAAGAATTGCAGTCATTGTTTTGAATCAAGTAATCCGACCGTTTACAGCCAAATGGCATCTTTTAAGTGAGCAGCAAGCGTTTGAAGACCCTGAGCAATGTCGTAAGTTTAGAGTAGAGCTATCTACATTGCAGGTACAGCTCAAAAATTACACAAAGCTTCTTTCTGATTTGGCAAATGTTGAAGATTTAACAGAAATTGAGGCAGAATAATGAGAAAAATATTTGTTTGTTAGTTAGGTGTAGCAGCCAGCAATAAGATCACCTAAAAGCAGCAATAAGCAACATCACGAACCAGGATTATCTGCAACTAGAGTGAGTACTTGAGCCAGGATTATTTACAACTCAACCCGAATTATTTGCACTGGAGTTTAGACAAAAGGGGTATGAAGGGACAGGACGCTCAACCCACGTTTTCGCACTTTGGCAGAAAAATTGTTGCGGAATCGCACAACGCTGCACCCAAAGCACCACCGCCCAGCGATAGCATAAAAGCAAGCCTCATCCATTCTGAACCATGACCCTCACCGAACCACAGAACACAACCCCCAAGACAACGCGACAAGCGATCGCCTATAGTCTTGATTGCCTGATCCCCGGCTTTTACCTGTGGCTTGGCCCCCTAAACCTGCGCATTGGCGGCAGCACCCCAGAAGACAATTACCCTGGCACAATTCATAACAATGCAGGCATCGCCCTGGTTCTCCCTGGCTACCGCATCTACAGCACCTACACCGATAGCCATGACCCTCGATAAACACAAACTCGACGGCATCGCGCAAATCACCGCCAAGACCTTACCCACAACAGAATTTGAGAATTTACTGTTAGCAGTAGGCTACGAACAAGTCGGATCAGCCCCCGCTAAAGGCAACCGCATCAAAGTGTAGTGGACGCATCCCCAACATCGACGGATTGAAGCAATCTACAGCCCAGATGGCAACAGGGCGATCACGGCGTATCACGTTGCGGATTAAATTCGTCCCTATCAAAATAAAGCTGCGATCGCAACCCCATCCAAACCCATCACCCCACCCGGCAACCCCACCAGCCAAACCCCCGCCACCCAACCACGACCCACCGTTGTCGATAACCGTATCATCTTGAATCCCCCACGTTTACAATCATGACCCGATCCAGCGACAGGACGCTCAACCCCCGTTTTCGCAACTTTCCCAAAAAAAGTTTTTTGGGGTGGGTCGGTTGATCGCGGAATGGGTTTGGGGCAGTCAGCACTGACTGCGTTGCAGCCCCAACCGCCAAGAACTGAAGTTCTTGGCTCATAGCGAAAGTGGGCTGAAGCCCACTGTGGAACCCGTTTGAACGGGTTTTCGCTCTGAGGCGGGGATTTCAATCCCCGACGGACTGGGCGGAACCGCTGTAATGCCCGGTTAAAAAGCAAAACAACAACCGGGCAGGGAGACCCAGCCCCTACAATTACCCAGTGACAGGACGCTCAACCCCCGTTTTCGCAACTTTCCCAAAAAAAGTTTTTTGGGGT
>CAZCWE010000197.1:0-7882 GCA_964502285.1 uncultured Spirulina sp.
ATCGTGGTATTACTCCGATCGCATCGCCTTAGCCGCCTACCAAGCGCAACCCGTCACCGCCGCCCAAGCCCCGGATCTCTATCGCATTGTGGAGACCTTGAGCCGCAAAGCTGATTTGCCGATGCCAGCGGTGTATGTGGTTCCGACCCAAGCCGCCAACGCCTTCGCCACGGGGCGCGACCCGGAACACGCTGCCGTCGCCGTCACAGAAGGCTTGCTCACAATGTTGACCCCGGCGGAAGTGGAGGCCGTCCTCGCCCATGAACTCAGCCATGTGATCAACCGCGACACCTTGACCCAAGCCGTCGCCGCCACGATCGCAGGGGCGATCGCCTTCCTCGCCCAGATGGCTAGCTATAGTCTCATGTTCTTTGGCGGTGGGCGCGATCGCGAAAACAGCAACGGTTTCGGCCTGCTCCTGACGATCATTGTGGCTCCCTTGGCCGCCACGATTTTACAACTGGGCATTTCTCGCACCCGTGAATTCAGTGCCGATGCCGGAGCTGCCCGTCTCACCGGCAATCCCCGCGCCCTGATCAGCGCCCTCCAACGCCTCGAACAGGCGGCTAAAAAGCAACCGATGCCCGGTAACCCTGCCTTTCAAACCCTGCTGATTTTTGGCGGTGGCAGTGGCGATACCCTCGCGAAACTTTTTTCCACCCACCCCAGTACCGAAGACCGCGTCCAAAAACTCCTCGAACTGGATCGGCAATTGGTGGCCGCATAGGTGCGATCGCGCCTCACCCACGAGGTCAGAATAAACAGCCTCAACAGTGCGTTTTTCCCGGTGAAAGACGCACTGTTTGGCGTTGAGGGTAAGTGGTGCTCCGAATCAATTGATTCGCGATCGCCAAGTGTCATTTTTGATGGGCGATCGCAGCATTTGAAATCCTTCGCAGGGGCGATTTATAGATCGGTCATTTTTTGGAGGATGGTGTGGGAGATGAAGGGGAGAATGTCGCGGTTTTGGCTGTTGAGGCGGCCTTCAGTGAAGATCACCAAAAGATAGGGCTGGGTGTAGGGGACTTCGATATAGGCGGCATCGTGGCGGACGCGGGAAGTCCAACCGGCCTTAGACCAGAGTTTGGTTTGACTGGGGAGACCTTGGCCGATGAAGCCCATCACTTGGTTTTCTTCACCGGGGGGGAGTTCGGTGGCTTGGGTGGAGCGTTGGAGGAGTTTCATCATCGCTTGGCAGCGATCGCGCGACACCGCCACGCCGCCCACAATACTATGGAGCAGACGAGCGATCGCATCCGTCGTTAGCAAATTGCGATTATCCAACGTTTCCCCCACAAACTGCCGCTCCCGCCCGTAGGGGCCATCCCCCCAGGTCTTTTGGGTAATATTCACCCCGCGCAGTTCTTCCCAGCCCAAGGCTTGGTAATACCGATTGACAATATTGCGCTGTTTCGCCCAGGCCTCAAATAAATCCGGCGGCAACTCCGGCCCGCTCGTCGTCCCACTGAGCACATCCACCACCAAACTCGTGGCATCGTTGCTCGAATCGATGATCATATCGGCGATCGCCCGCTCCAGTTCCGGCGACGACGGAACCATCTCCTTTTCCAGCCATTCCTGAATCGCCACCAGGTAAAACAACTTCACCACACTGGCCGGATAGATGCGCTCCACGCCGCGATAGCTAAAACCCCGCACCGGATAGCCCCAAAACTCCCCGGAGGAAATCGCCCCGCCCGTATTCACAATCACCGGATCGTCATACACTATCCAGGTGAGCGCGATCTGATTGCGAGCGAGACCCGGAAACTTGGCCCAAGTGGCGGCGAGTACATCCTGTCCGAGTTGTTCGAGGGTCGCGTCGTTCTGAAAAAACAGCATGAAATCCTTTAGTGATGCCAACTTCTCCTCATTTTGCCCCCTCTCCTAGCGGGGAGTATCGTTGTCGCGAAAATCTTAATCTCTACAATTCGGCAGCCTGTACCGGCTTGGCGACCCAGGCGGCGGCTGGGCGACAGTTGCGGATCGTGGGTGCGGAAGGAGAGGCGGTACAGGTGCAACTTTGTGAAGACGATTATCCGGCTTGGTTGGCTTGCAAGGATTGCGCCATGATCGCACCGGCTCCCACAGCATATCAAGCGGTGCGGGTCGAACGGGATGAAGGTGCGATCGCCTTTGCCCGCGCCGCCATGGCTCAACCCCATCATTACCTGTGGGGCGGCACGGTTGCGCCAAATTACGACTGTTCCGGCCTGATGCAGGCGGCCTTTGCCTCCGTTGGGGTTTGGCTCCCCCGCGATTCCTATCAACAGGGCGCATTCACAACGGCGATCGCTTTTGATCAACTCCAGCCAGGGGATCTAATCTTCTTCCAAGAACCGGAAAAAACCCGCATCTCCCATGTCGCCCTCTATGTAGGGGATGGCGATTATCTCCACAGTTCCGGCGTGCAACGGGGTCGCAACGGCATCGGCATCGATCCCCTCACCGCCGACGGCAGCGAAATCGGAGCCCGTTACTATCCTCTGCGCCACAGTGCCGGACGGATTTTGCACAGTTACCAACCCGGCGACGGTTGGGAGGGGTAAATCGTGGCAAAATTTGGATCAACCCGATCGCATCTGTTTCTATGGATTTTGTACTTGCTTCCGCCTCCACCGCCCGCCGTCAATTGCTCGCCCAAGTGGGCATTACTGCGATCGCCTGCAAGAGTGGCTTTGATGAAGACCAAGTCCAGATCGCCGATCCGGTGGAGTTGGTGAATACCCTGGCGCGGTGTAAGGCGGAATTGGTCGTGCCGCGCTATCCGGCGGCGTTGGTGTTGGGGTGTGATTCAGTGCTGTCTATTGGCGGGGAAATTCACGGCAAACCGGAAACGCCGGACGTTGCGATCGCCCGCTGGCAACAGATGCGCGGCAAAGTGGGCACGCTCTACACCGGTCACGCCCTGTTTGACGGCGCAACGGGACAATCAATAATTCGCTGCGGCATCACTCAGGTGAAGTTTGCACCGATCAGCGATCGCATCATCGAAGCCTACGTGGCAACCGGGGAGCCGATGAACTGCGCCGGATGTTTTGCGATCGATGGTCAAGGCGGTCTCTTTGTGGAAAAACTCGATGGTTGTCACAGCAACGTCATCGGCCTCAGTTTGCCCCTCCTCCATGAAATGCTCAATGCGTTGGGCCACAGCATCGAAACATTTTGGCAAACCCCCTGAATTGATCGAAGAAGTCGGGCAAGAACACAACGAAGCATTGATCTTTGGTTGACTATTGAATTGTGATTGTATGATTCATTTTTTCTTGGATAATCAAGGGGAGAATTTTGGCATCAGCACCGGAATCACTTGAGACTTATTTTTGCGATAGATATTGAAATCACTATCCAAGCTTAGAACCTGATGATTGGGGTATTGTTCAGACATTCTGACGAGACAAGCATCCGCTAAGGACATGGGGACAGATTGATATTGATTGAGTAGTTTTTGTACTGTTTCACAATCTTGGTTTAGTGCGAAGTCGATTTGAACAACTCCTCTGGATAATAATTGCAAGACAGCATGACGACCCCCGTGAATATGCTGGAGTAAAAAGCAAGATTCTGTGATTACAGGTTCGCACGTTAACAGCGGCGGCGCGATTTTTGCCCATTGTTCTACAGACCAAGAATGCCAGCGATCGCGCTGGTTGAGTAATGCGACTAATGGCCCAGTGTCTACAATGATTTTTTGCTGCATTATTGGCCAAACTCTTGTAAATAGTCGGGATTGGTGGAGAGGTCTTCAGGGGCTTCTAAACACCCGACTAAATCACCAGCTAGCTCAAGGGCGGATAGCGGTTGAGTGGATGGGGAAATTTCTGTCATTGTTTCGACCAGTTTTTTGAGTTCTGGTGGCGGTGGAGTGGAGTGAAAGGTTTGGGTCAGCTTAAGCAGGATATCAACTAAAAAATCAGGGGCTTGGAGCACTTCTTGGATTAATTGTTCGCGGGGTGTCATTAGATTTATGGAGTATGATTTTGTAGGAGTTTGCGATGTTGAATTAAGTCTTGGCGGACGATTTTAATTAGTCTTCGGTGCTTTGTTTTTCGCTGAGGGCGTGGGCTTCCGTGAAAATTATTTCATCAATATTTTGGGTGTTTGGCATTGGTTGTGATTGTAAATGGGTGAAAAGATTCGAGGTTAGGCGGTTTGAGGTTGGGGTAGGGTTTGTCCGTCAGTTTGGGCGGTTTCGATGAGAAGGTCAATCACTTCGCGGGCATTTTTGAGGGCGGTTTCGTAGGTTTCGCCGTGGGTAACGGGTTGCATGACGGTATCTACAAAGTCAGGTAGAAAGACCACAAAAGATTGATCTTCGATTGACCATTGAATTGTGATGGTATGGTTCATTTCAATTTAACTTTTGGGGTAGGGTTGTTTCTTCCCGCTGGAGCAAAAAATCAAGGTAGGCTTCGAGGTGTTGTTGCTGGGCTGGGGAAAGTTGACGAAGTTTGGTGAGAATGACCATTTCTTGCGCTTCCGGGTTGTGGGGAATAATTTGTGAGGCGGAGACTTCGATGGTGACTTGTGGCACATTAAAACCTTCGATGCTGTAGCCATCTTCTTGATCGCCCATGGGATAATGTTCAACGATTGTCCCGATTTGTCCTTGTTTGAGATTGTATTCAGGGAGGTCTTGGGCGAGACTAACTTGAGTGAATAGGGGATAGGATTGGCTCATATTTATTCTCCTTTATCGGGAATTAAGGTAATAAATCGACAGACATTTTGGTAAGTCATCCAAATGGTTAAAGTTTTAAGAGTTACGTGATTGGGCCCGGTGAGATTAGCTTTGATTTGATATTTTTGACCATAGCGAGTTTCTTGGATCAGTTGAGCGGGTTGGGTTAAGATTTGGGCTTTGATATCCATTGCTAATTGTTGCCAATTTTCTAAGGTGTATCCAGCTTGGGCTAAGAATTTAGATTTATCATCTTTGGGGAGTGGAATCAGCAGGTATTGAGTAATTTTTGCGGGGGTAATGACTGAATTGAGGGGTAAGAAGGTCATGGAAAGGGTGATTTAGGGTAAATCGCGGAGGATGTTGTCGCATTTTTCGACATGGTGCTGTTGTTCCATTTCAGCGAAGAGAGTGCGGGCTTGGGTGATAGACTCGCGGGCGGCTTCGATTTGGTGAGTATCCCGGAGAGCTAACCCCAGGTTGAATAAGGAAATCGCTTCGCCCTGTTTATCCTCTATTTGCCGTTTGATAGTTAAGGATCGTTTGTGGTAGTCAATGGCTTGGTCATAGTTTCCCAATGAACGGTAGGCAAATCCTAAATTTCCCAAAGAACTTGCTTCACCCTCTTTATCCTTGATTTTTCGGGCAATGCTCAAGTGCTTTTCGTGGTATTCAATAGCTTTTTTAGGATTTCCAAAAGAACAGTAAATGATTCCCAAATCACCCAAGGCAGAACCTTCAGCCTGTTTATTATTAGTTTGCTGTGCAATTACTAACTGTTGTCTATTGTAGTCAATAGCTTTTGCATGGTTTCCCAAGATGCGATGAATCTTACTCAAATTACCTAAAGAACTTGTTTTGCTCGATTCATCTTTGATTTCTTGTGCAATCACCAAAGATTTTTCGTAATAGCTAAGAGCTTTTTGATAATCTCCTAACGATTGGTGGGTATTACCTAAACTACCCAATGAATTTGCTTCACTCCATTTATTATTAGTTTTTTGTGCGATCATTAACTGTTTTTCGTAGTAGTTGATGGCTTTTTTTAGATTTCCTAAGGAATAGTAGGCATTACCCAAACCACCAAAGGAAGATCCTTCGCCCCATTTATCATTAATTTCTTGCGCGATCTCTAATTGTTTTTCATGACAGTGAAGTGCTTTTTTATAGTCTCCCAAGGATTGGTTTGCATTGCCCAAGCCACCCAATAGAGCGGCTTTCCCTTGAGATTTTTCGGACTCACTATAAATACTTAAACCTTGATCGTAATATTTAATAGCTTGGTGATATTGACTGGTGGAACGATAAGCTGAACCCAGCGAATTTAAGGATGCGGTATAACGCCAGTGAGTCCGATCGCGCCACACCGCCACCAATCGTTCATAAAGTGCGATCCGTTCCTGTTGAAACCCGCGAAAATCCAAAAACTGATTAACTGTTCCTTCTCCACCATCATTGTGATAAATCACATCAAAGGCTTGCTCATAGTCCCCCAGTTCAAAGTGATGGTGAAATAGCTCCAAATAGTCTTGCACCTCTGCCAATTCTCGATCGCGCTCCTCGAACACGTCCCAGGGATAGGGCTTTTTCCGGGCGTTGTAATAGGCGATCGCCCAACGGTGCAACGGCGCAACATCCTCCACCTGAGCCAACAGATAAGACCGCACAAACGGCAATATCGTCACCCCATCCCCCGCCTGATCCACCAATAACCCCCGATTCACCAACCCCCAAAACACGCCCGACTCCGCCGCCGTCACCCCATCCTCCCCAAACGGCATACGCAACACCGCCAACCGCGTTAAAATTTCCCGCTCCCGTACCGACAACCGCCCGAAATTCGCCGCCAACACCGTCGTTAATTGCACCCGTTGATCGCGATGTTGCCCCTCCAAACGTGACAATAAATCCCCAAACTCCGGCGTTTCTAAATCCTCAATCAACTTTTGTCGATCATCCGAACCTTGACTATTTAATAAGCCTGCCGTTAATGAGAGCGTTAACGGATGCCCATCCACCAACTCCGAAAATTCCGTTAATTTACCTGGTTCTCGTTCTGCAATCCCTAGCGACTGCAATAATGCCGCTCCCTGCTCTGGCTCCAACCCTCGCAATTTACACCAAGAGGGACGTTGATTTTGCCGGATATTGGGTGGCTGTTGGGACGTGATCAACACCTCGCTGCCCTGTCCCCCATTCGCCCACCGTTGCAAAAACGTGATGTATTCCGGCTGATCCAGCACCGATTCTAAATTGTCCAAGACCAGCAAAAACCGCTCATTTTGCAGCGTCGCGATCAGGGCATCACATAAATCCTCCGATCGCATCCGTTCCAACACATCGCGAGGCATCTCGCCCCAATCACTCAACAGCGATCGCGCCACCGTCTCAAACCCCGGCGCAAACCCCAAATCCCACCACTCCTTCCCCACAAAATCATCCCGCTCCGCAAACACCTTCGCCGCCAGCGTCGATTTCCCCATCCCCGCCATCGCGATCAGCCCCGACAGTTTCGTATTCTCATCGGTCAGCCAAGCGTTGAGCCTCGCTTGTTCTTCTTCCCGTCCTTGGAAATGGCGAAAACTGGGGCGCGATTTTTTGGGGGTGAGGACAGGGCGCGGTGGGGGTTGTTTTGCGATCGCATCTAGAATCGTCCGGGTTGACGCTTCAATTGTGCTAACGATCAGGGTTTGACCTGCTTTTAAGGTGTCGAGATCGCGCCCGATTTGGTCGGCAATGGCGTTTAAGGCTGCGGCTTGGTTGGTGGCGATCGCGTCATATCGCGCCTGAAGTTGATCAATCAAATCCTGAGAAACAACACCATCACCCGCCAACCGTAACCCCTGCACCGTCCGCAAAATCTCCCCCAACAGCGACAGCGTCATCCCCGCGAACGCCTTCCCCCCGGTTTCAAAATCCGCCTTCAACACCTCCCGCAACGCAAAGGCAAAGGTATTTTGTAAATGCGCCGCCAAATCCGTCACCGTGGCTGGGTTGAGTTCAATCTCAACCGACGGACAAAAATAGTTAGAAATGGCCCTTTCCCATTCCGACACATTCAAAACGTCCCGCTGGGCGGCGGGGTTGGTGAGCCATGCCGTGAGTTGATCCTCGTGAATGCCTTGGAGTAATGCCTGACCGGGAACGATAGGATCGGCAAACGATGGCCACATTTCCGGCAGTTCACGGGCGAGTTTTTGG
>CAZCWE010000198.1:0-7872 GCA_964502285.1 uncultured Spirulina sp.
CCTTGAATCGTGCCGCTGTTAGCGATCGTGCCGCCGATCAGGTGCAGATCCTGCCCCGTGACCAAGTTCCCCGCATTGATGATCGCGCCGGGGTTGGCACTCAAGAAGGCGAATTGATGGGGCGCACCGATCAACGTACTGTAAGCATTGGCCCCCGACGCATTAAACCAACCCTCCGCGAACCCGATGCGATCGGCAGTGGTCGCCACAAAATCCCCGCCCACATTCAGGCTCGCCCCCTGGCCAAACACGATCCCCGCCGGATTCATCAGGTACAGATGAGAATTCGCCCCCGTCACCTGAATTAACCCATGGATCAGCGAGGGATTTCCCCCAGTGACCCGACCGAAGATAGTTGCGATCGCAGGATTACTCAGAAAATTCGCAACTTCACCAGGGCTTAAACCAAAATCCTGAAAGGAGTGAAACAGATTCGCGCCCGTTTGCGTTCCGCCGTGAATATTGTATTGGTTGCCCTCAATTGTGATCACGGTTCCGGTGTGATCCGGGCTGGCGGTAATGGATTGAGCCAGGGCAGGAGTAGACAACACCAAAGACAGAAGGAGTGAGGGACTCATCCATCGCAATAATGCTGTATGCATTGAAAAATATCCCCAGGTTCAATTTTTATCACTGCGTGAATTGGGTTGACGCGATCCTAATGCTGATTATTCCCGACAGTAGACTACAAATAATCAAAACTGAGATCAGGAGAGCTTAGTAAAAGTAAATATTGAGGACAGTGTCCTGTTTTTAAACATTGTGCAGCATCCCGCATTGGGTGGTGTTGCGATCGCTCCTCCTCCACTTCAGTAAGACCGCCGAAAGCCCGTGATTTTTGTTAGCTTTTATTCGGTCAGAAGTGCTCAAGATTAGAATCTGGCTGGGCTCAATCCCGGCTACGCCAGAGATGACGTTAACACAGGATGCAAAGCCTGGTGACGGTGGGGAATCGTGATCCGAAACTCTGTCCCTTGACCGAGTTGAGAGTCAATCTCAATTTGGCCATGATGACGCTCCACCACAATCTGATAACTAATGGATAGTCCTAAGCCTGTGCCCTTGCCAATCGGTTTTGTCGTAAAAAACGGATCAAAAATTTGGTTTTGGGCGTGCCTCGGAATCCCGTTGCCATTATCCCGAATGCAGACCTGGATCGTCTCTGCTTGTTGGGTGGTGGTAATGGTTAACCGGGGCTGAAACACTGAATCATTCTTCGCTCGTTCCTCCAAGGCATCCATGGCATTACTCAAAATATTCATGAACACCTGATTCAACTGGGCCCCATAACATTCCACCAGGGGCAAAGTGCCGTACTGTTTTTCGAGGTGAATGGTCTGGTGGCTAGCTTTGCTCTTGAGGCGATGTTGCAAAATGAGCAACGTGCTATCAATTCCCTCATGGAGATCCACCGCTTTCATCTGAGATTCATCAAGGCGGGAAAACGTCCGCAACGACAGCACAATTTGCCGAATTCGCTCGGTCCCCATCCGCATCGAATCCAGAATTTTCGGCAAGTCTTCGGTCACGAATTCTAAATCAATCTCTTCGGTGCGCTCCTGAATTGCCTGGGGGGGGACGAGGTAATACTCTTGATAGAGCCGAATCAGGTCGAGTAAATCCTGGGTGTAGTTGTCAATGTAGGTGAGGTTGCCAAAGATAAAATTCACCGGATTATTGATTTCATGGGCGACCCCGGCGACCAGTTGGCCCAGGCTGGCCATTTTTTCGTTTTGAATCAGGTGGGTTTGGGTTTGTTGCAGTTCTTTGATGGCGAGGGCGAGATCAGCCGCTTGGGTGCGGGTGGTGTCGAGCAGGTCGGCCTGTTGCAGAGCGATGCCGAGTTGCATGCTGATCTGGGTGAGAAGATCGACTTCGTAGGGCTGCCACTGCCGAGGGTTGGAGTTTTGGTAGACGGCGAGTAGGCCCCAGAGTTTGAGGGATTTGAAGATGGGGACGATGATGTAGGCGCGGGCTTGCAGTTGTTCGATCAGCTCGATGTGACAGTCGGAATAGCCGGCTTTGTAGATGTCGTGGATGACGGAGGGTTCGTTGTCCCGGTAGCGGCCGCCAGCGGTTTCTTGCAGATAGGTGTCGGCAATCAGGGGATGGGATTGGAGGAGCGATCGCCATTCCGGGGCCATGGATTCCGCCACAATATGACCACTCCAATCCGCAGCAAAGCGATAAATCACCGATCGCTCCACGGCTAACAGTTGGCGGGTTTCTTGGGTGGTGGTTTCAAAGATGGTTTGAATGTCGAGGGAGCGGCGAATTTTATCGACGGTGGTGGCGAGGGTGCGTTCGCGCTCCATCGTGCCGGCCAGTTGTTCGGTTTTGGCCTGGAGTTGCTGTTGGTTGTGGCGGTTTTGGAGGGCAAGGCTGAGAATTTGGGCCAGTTGTTCGGTAAGCTCGATATCCGCTTGGCTCCACGATCGCGCCCCTCGACAGTGATAAACGCCGAACAAGCCCCACAGTTGGCCATTTTGGTACAGGGGGACAACCAATTGGGCGCGAATTTGAAAGCTGCGCAGCATTTCGAGGTGACAAGCACTGAGGCCAGCGGCTTCCACATCTGCGATCGCGCTGATCGTCCCCTGGGCATACTGCTGCATCAAACGATGACCGAAATAGGAATCCTGCACCGCCACCAACAGCCCCGGTGTCCAATCTGGATCAACCGATTCAGCAATAAACACCCCATGGCCATCCCAACTCGGTTCAAACTGAAACACCCCCACCCGATCCGCCTGGAAAAAGGCCCGCACATCCGTCACCACATCCGCTAATAGGGTCGTGATCGACTGAGTATGATGGATCGCCGCAAAAATACCTTGGAAGAGTTGATGGGACGCGCTCCAATGCGGTTCACCCAAATCACTCATGTGGGACAGGGGAGTGGGAGCAACAGTGCGCTCAGTTTGCAGATTTTCCATGACTAATCAATCGCGAACCATCGCCGGATTTAAAGATGAACAGTTGAGTGGAAGACAACGTGAGGCAAACGGCAGACATTGATGATGTATCGTCTAGATTTATCCTAAGATGTGGCATTCTGAAAAGCGAGTAGCTTTTCGTTTTGTAACAGAATCGATTGTCTTTTACACTCATTATTAAAGTTATGTGAATATTGATCCCCATTGTGTTATGGGGGTTCAAGCCATCTTTTTAGGGTGCATCCTACTGATGCAGATTCAGACTGATTGCCATCAAGTGCCCTCATCCCCAGCCCTTCTCCCGCAGGAGAAGGGAGCTAAAAGCCCTCTCCTGCGGGAGAGGGTTGGGTGAGGGATTGCATAACTGGGATGCACCCTTATAGGGTGTGCCGATCTTGGGTGCGGGGTGGAAACCTCCTTGCGGTGAATGTAGTGCTACGGGACAATTGACGGGCGTGCAAAGATTACCATGTAGAGTATCCATTTTTTTTGCTTGAGGTGTTCATGGCGAGTCTGAGTGATCATCAACATCGGCTCGATGCGTTAATCCGCCAGCATCGCCACCGGGTCGATTTTTTAGCAATTCGCTTGGAAACCTCCCAGGGAACCGATATTGTGTTGCGATCGCCCGCTGCCCCCATCGATACCCTCAGCGAAGGGGTGTCCCTTGGTGGCCAGGTGCGGGCTTGTTATCAGGGCGGCTGGGGCTTTGCCAGTTTTAACCAGATGGCGGAACTCGCCGAGCAGGTGGAGTTTGCGATCGCTGCCGCTCGTCTGGTGGGCAGTGGCAACCGTGAAACCACCTGCCTCGCCCCCATCGACGTGATTCAAGCTTCCGTCACCCTCCCCTTCACGGGCCGCGATCCCCGCGTGGTCAGCCTCGCAACGAAAAAAGACCTCTGCGATCGCTACCTCAACGCCCTACAAACCGCCGCCCCGAACATCGTCAACAGCACCGTCCGCTACAGCGACAGCACCCAACAGATCCTCCTCGTCACCTCCGACGGCACGATGATCGACCAAACCTGGACGGATCTTGAAATGCGCTTTGCCGCCACCGCCCGTGCTGGCGACCGGGTGCAAACGGGCCGCGAAACCACCGGCTCCCGGCGCGGCTATGACGACCTGCTGGGCCTCGATGACGCGGTAACCGCTGCGGCCCAACGGGCCACCCAAGCCCTGTACCTGCCCCCCGTCAAAGGCGATCGCTACACCGTCGTCATCGATCCGATCCTCACCGGCCTCTTTGTCCATGAAGCCTTTGGCCACCTCTCCGAAGCTGATATGGCCTACGAAAACCCCGATCTCCTCGAGGTGATGCAGTTTGGCAAACGCTTCGGCCCCCCTAACCTGCAAATCTTCGACGGAGCCGCCCCCCCAGGGCATCGCGGCAGTTATGCCTACGACGACGAAGGCACCCCCGCCACCACCACCCAACTGATCCGCGATGGCCGCCTCGTAGGCCGCCTCCATTCCCGCGAAACCGCCGGCAAGCTGGGGGAAGCCCCCACCGGTAACGCCCGCTGCCTCAACTATCACTACTCCCCCCTGGTGCGCATGACCAACACCTGGATTGAACGGGGTCAAACCCCCGTAGCGGATCTGTGCAGTGATATTAAAGTGGGAGTCTATGCCTGCAATTGGTTGGGGGGTATGACTAATGGGGAGATGTTCACCTTCACCGCTGGGGAAGCCTGGATGATTCGCAATGGGCAGCGGGCCGAGCCGGTGCGGGATGTTACCTTGTCCGGTAATGTATTTAAGACCTTGGGCGCGATTGAAGCGATCGGGGATGACTTTTTCTGGGACGAATCCGGGGGCTGCGGCAAAGGGGGGCAGAATGGCCTCGCGGTGGGCTGTGGTGGCCCAAGCCTCCGGATTCGGGATGTGACCGTGGGAGGGGAGGCGGTGTAGCGATCGCCCCTGAGCGATTCCCTTTTAGTCTGAAGACCATACGGAATTCTCTTCTGTTAACCCGAAAAGAGCGGTATGTTAGTGCTTTTCCCTGCGTTATTGACGGCCTACTGAACCCGATGAAACAACACCAAGCAAAGGCTTTGCAACGCTGGCAGCCGTTTCTCAGTGGAACGATAGCCATTCTGCTAGTCGCCGGCCTGCAATTGCTCGGCTGGGTTAAACCCTTTGAAGGCTTAGCCTATATCACCCTTTTTCGGCTCCGGGGCACGCAAGCGTGGGACGATCGCATTGTGGTCGTGGGCATTGATGAAGCAGGGATGGACGTGCTCGAAGCCGCCGACTGGTCTCGTCGCCCCTACGGAGAACTCTTAGACATCTTGGCCACAGCGGACGCGGCGGTGGTGGGGTTTGATCTGTTATTTGAACAGAGGACAGCCGATGATGCCATGTTTGCCGCTGCAATGCAGCGCGATCCGGCGGTGGTGTTGGGGGCGTCCTGGGACAGTACCGGCGCATTCGTGCAGCCTCCCTCACCCCTCCTAGAAGCGGCCACCTCGATCGGATACATCACCAAATTTGCGGACTACCAAGGCGTGACCCGCAAAGGATCGATCACCCGTCAATCGCGGCCGAGCTTGAGCTATGCGATCGCCCGCACCCGGCCGGATCTGCCCCCCTTACCCGATCCCCTACCGAATTTAACCTGGATCAACTGGGCCGCACCGATGGACACGATCCCCACCTATTCCCTCGCCGCCGTGCTTCAGGGCGAGGTAGACCCGGCGGTCTTCACCGACAAAATCGTCCTCGTCGGCACAACCGCCGCCGGCATCGATCCGATCCGGACTCCCTATGACGATAGCCAACCCACCCACGGCATCTATGTCCACGCAGCGATGCTGAGTAATTTACTCCAGGGCAATACCTTGCAGGCGGTGGCGCAAGATCCGTGGGGGCGGCAATGGTGGGTTTATGTCCTGTTGGGGCTGGGGTTGAGTGGGGCGATCGCCACCCGCGCCCATCGCTGGCAACTCCTCAGCGGTCTGGTGCTCTGTGGGGCGATCGTCCTCGTGGGGGTGGGCAGTTTAGCCGCAGCGGTGCTTGTGCCCGTGGTGCCGCCCCTGCTGATTGTGGGCTTCACCACCGCCCTCAGCAGCGTCTACAAAGAAACCCGCCTCACCCAACGCCTCACCCACCAAACCCGCCACGACACGATCACCGGCCTGCCGAATCGAGCCTCTTTTCTCGCCACCTTGGCCCCCCTCCTCCACCAACATCAAACCTTCACCCTGTTCTTTTTTGATATCGATCGCTTCAGTTCGATCAACACCCACCACGGCGATCGCATCGGCAACGAACTCCTGATCCAAGTCGTCCAGCGGATTCAGCAGGCTATGGCCCCCATCTCCCAGCCCCAAATCGCACGGGTCGGAGCCGATGAATTTATGCTCCTGCTGCCGGAAACCAAACACCTCCCCAGCGAAGCCCGCCGGGCCGAAGCCTTGCAAACCGCCCACCACCTTGACCAAGCCCTGCGCCAAGGCTACACCCTCAGCACGGAAACCCTCTACTGTACCGTCAGCATCGGTATTGTCCTTTCCTGGGAATCCTGCCCGGAGGCGGATACCCTGCTGCACTACGCCGAAACGGCCATGTATCAGGCGCGGATTCAAAGTAAGCGCAACTATGCCCTGTTTAATGTGCAGCTTCACCAAGGCGCGATCGCCCTCTGGCAATTGGAATTGGATTTGCGCCAATCCCTCCAAGACAGCCAGATTTCCGTCCAAGATAGCGATCTTTTAAAACAAGGGTTCTATCTCAACTATCAGCCGATTGTAGACCTCAAAACCGGACACATTGCCGGGTTTGAAGCCCTCGTCCGCTGGCATCACCCCACCCGCGGCCAACTCTCCCCCCTGGAATTCATCCCCCTCGCCGAAGAAACCGGGTTGATCACGCTGCTGGGGCAATGGGTGCTCTACAAAGCCTGCTATCAGTTGCGCACCTGGCAAATGCTCTTCCCGGAATATCAAACCCTGATCATGACGGTGAACCTGTCCCCGATTCAATTGCTGCGCCCTGAAGTGCTCACCCAAATTCAATCGATCCTCCTCGCCACCGGGTTGCAGGGGTCGTGTTTGAAATTAGAAATCACCGAGAGCAGTTTAATGAGCAACGGCAATCGTGCGATCGCCCTCCTTGAGCAACTCTGTCAATTGGGCGTACAACTGAGCTTGGATGATTTTGGCATCGGTTACTCTTCCCTCAGTCGTCTCCGCCATCTCCCGATCAACACCCTCAAAATTGACCGCTCTTTTGTGCAAAACCTCAGCCTCGACCCCGAAAACCGCGACATCATCAAAACCATGCTCGATCTGGGGCATCAACTCAAACTCGATGTGGTCGTCGAAGGCATCGAAACCCCCGAACAACTGGACATTCTCCGGGACTTAAATTGTGATTATGGTCAAGGCTATCTCTTCGCCAAACCCCTCGCCGCTGCTGCCATTGAGAGCCTTTTAGCCACCGATCCCACCTGGTAACGCTTCCACTAGGTCTTAAAATAGGTGACATCAATCAACCACATTCAACCCTTGCACATGGGTTAGGGAGCATTACCCTTGGCAGGACATAGCAAATGGGCCAACATTAAACGGCAAAAGGCACGAGTTGACGCGAAAAAAGGTAAAACCTTCACGCAACTGTCGCGGGCGATTATTGTCGCAGCGCGGCAGGGCTTGCCCGACCCCAGCGGCAATGTGCAACTACGCACAGCCATCGACAAGGCGAAGGCCGCCGGGATTCCGAACGACAACATCGATCGGGCGATCGCCAAAGGAGCCGGAACCTACGCCAACGACAGCGACAACTACGAAGCGATCCGCTACGAAGGCTATGGCCCCGGCGGGGTTGCTGTCTTGATCGAAGCCTTCACCGACAACCGCAACCGCACCGCCGCCGACCTCCGCGCTGCCTTCAGTAAAAACGGCGGCAATTTGGGCGAGACTGGCTGTGTGAG